>NZ_JBNCAQ010000023.1:143948-153770 GCF_049808595.1 Streptomyces aurantiaciflavus
ATCATCAACGGCTCCGGTGGGGCGGGTGAACGAGGCGTGCCGATGGCCCGCCCCCGCGCGTCGGTGCGCGCGAGGCCGGGCCATCGGCGGGGGTGGATCACATCTCTTCGAGTGTGCCGACGTGCAGTTCGCCGATACGGCCCTCGGGGGTGTCGTAGGTCCAGAAGGCGTGGACCGTAAGGGTGCTGAGGTTCATCGCGTGGGTGACGGTCATGCCGGACTCCTCCACCCAGCCGAGCAGGAAGACGTCAGGGGCGATTTCGGCCGCGTGCAGCGTGACGTCCTCGCTCGCGCCGGTGATGGGGCCGGCGACGGTCTCGTAGTGCAGCGTGGTGCCGTCGGGGCTGTAGGTGTTGTGGAAGACGACGCCGTTGTCGACGCTGAACTTGTACGTCTTTCCTGCGTAGGCGAGGTTGCTCATGCCTTTGCGCTCCGTCGACGTGTTCGGTGATCCGGGGGCGGTGTGCGGGCCGGTCAGAACAGGCCGTTGCCGTGGGGCAGTTCGGCCGGGACGGGTGCGACGACGTCCCAGTGCTCGACGATCTTGCCGTCCGCGACACGGAAGAGGTCGTAGTAGGCGACGGGTACGCCGAACTCACCTTCGGACTGCGTCAGGACGAACTCGCCCTCGGCGATGACCTTGTGGACCTTCTTGTAGGCGAGGTTCTTGCCCTGTTCGGCCCACTTGGCCGCGGCCGCTCCGAAGCCGTAGAGGCCGTCGGCGGCATCGGTGTTGTGCTGGTGGTAGGTCTCGGTGGAGATGTAGTCGGTGAGCACCGAGTAGTCGGCGCCGACGAGGACCTTCTCGGCGAACTCGGCCACCAGGGCACGGTTGGCGTCGGTCTTGTCGGTCTCGGTGACCTCGGTGGGGCCGTCGGTCTGGGAGCGGCCGGAGACGGTGTCCTTGACCTGCGGGGTGAGGGCGTCCCAGTGCTCGGCCAGCTTGCCGTCGGCGTCGACGCGGAAGATGTCGAACCCGACGAGCGGGTCAGGACCGAAGCCGTGGTAGGTGCCGTGCAGGGCGACCAGGTCGCCGTCGGCGATGACCCTGGCGTCTTCGTAGCGGAAGTCGTCACCCAGGCCGGCGACGAGCCCGCGTAGGGCCTCGGGGCCGTCGGCGGCGAGCGCGCTGTGCTGCTTGTAGTCCGTGGCCACCCAGCGGCCCACGGCGGAGGGGTCCTTGTCGCCGAACAGCTCGGTGGCGGCCTGAAGGACGGTGTTCTTCGCGTTGCTCATGACTGTCTCCCTTGCTTGGGGACCTGGCCAGGGCGGACCGGTGGTCCAGCGGCGATGTGTTCAAACTACGTCAACGGCACCCAACCAATCGGCAGGAATAGCGACTATTGATGGTCAAAAAGCGACAGGCTTCTTTTGCTGAGGGTGTCGGGAAGGGGTCGTAGTAGCCGGATTGGTCGTGCGCGCAGCCCTTTCTGCGTGCCTGCCGGTCGGCGGGCAGGAGTGGTGCCCACGGCCGTGCGGGTCATCCCCCTGCGGCGCGGACGACCTCGGCGAGGGGCGTGGCGGGGTGGCCGGTGAGGCGGGGTACGGCGTCGCTGACGCCGTCGAGTTCGCCGTTCGCGATGGCCGTGTAGGTGGACACCCAGGCGTCCAGCTGCCACGGCGGGGCGCCGTAGGAGGAGCGGGAGGCGTAGGCCTCATCGACCGTCTCCGGTTGGTAGGTGACGGGGCGTCCGAGCTGCTCGGACAGGATTGCGGCCGCTTCGTCCAGCGTCAGGGACTCGGGCCCGGTCAGGTCGTAGGCGAGGCCCGCATGGTCGTCGGGCCAGGACAGCACCGAGGCGGCGGCGTCGGCGATGTCGTCCTGGCCGACGAACGCGGCGCGTCCGTGCCCGGCCGGGCCACGGATGACGCCGTCCTCGCCGACGAGGTCGGGGACGAACTCCGCGTAGAAGTTGTCCCGGAGGAAGGTGTACGACAGGCCGCTCGCGCGGATGTGCTGCTCGGTGTGGAAGTGGTCGCGCGCCAGGGTGAAGGTGGCGTCGGGGGCGGCGCCGTAGAAGGAGACGTACACCAGGTGCCGGACACCCGCCTCCGCGACGGCATCGACGAACGTTTTGTGCTGGGCGAGCCGGTCGGCGGTTTCGGAGGCGGAGACCATGAAGACGGTGCGAGTGCCGGTGAGGGCTTCCCGCACGGCGTCCTGGTCGGCGTAGTCGCCTCGCACCGCTACCGAGCCGGGAAGCCGTGGAGCGCGTGCCGGGTTGCGGGCCAGGAGCTTTTGCGGGACGTTCCGCTCGGCCAGTCGCCGGGCGACGCGCCCGCCGAGTCGGCCGGTGGAGCCGGTGACGGCGATCGCGGGGACGGATACGTCGGATACCTGGGACATGGTGACTTCTCTTCCTATGGAGACTTCTCTTCCTGTGGTGGCGGAGGCGCGCTGCCCCGGATGTCAGAGGTCGAGCCCGTCGAGGAGCCGGTCCGCTCCGAGGGGAACGGACAGTGCTCGTTCGCCGAGGTCCGAGGGAACGTCGGGATGGTCGGGATTGATCCGGACGAGGCGGGCCCGAGGAGTCTGGCGCACCAGGCTCTCCATGGGGTGGCGAATCACGCCGGGAGTATTGAATCCGGCCCCGATTTCCAGCACGAGCAAGGTGCCGTCCGTTGGCGCGTCGTCGAGCCACTGCACCAGCCGCCGCCCCGCGGGCAGATAGGCGTCGTCGACGAACTCCGGACCGACACGGACGTTGGGAAAGACGTCGGCGCCGCAGCGGGGGCAGCACGGCAGGGCCCGAGGGTCGGTCACCCGACCGGTGTCGCGGTCGTATGCGGCGAGGATCGTGTCGAGGAACGGTCTGCTGGGCCAGGTGTCCCGTGAGCAGGGGACCGTGCACTGGAGACGGCCGTAGTCGCCCTGCGGGGTGAAGACCCGGTCCGCCTCGAAGCCGTTGCGGGCGAAGAGGGCGTCGACGTTGGACGTCATCACCCAGTGGTCGCGGTCGCCGACCAGCTCCCTCAGCTTGCGGTAGAGGGGATTGGGGTCGGGGTGGTAGCGGATGTCGTCGATGTGGACGGCCCAGTAGCCCCACATCATGTCCTGCGGCAGGGGCACGCCGAGCAGGTAGCGCGAGCGCAGGCCGAGCCGGTACAGCGCAGGGAACAGTTCCCTGAAGCGTTCGGTGTCGCCGTAGTCGTAGCCGGCGGCCGCGCTCAGACCCGCGCCGGCCGCGATCAGGACCCGGTCGGCCTCTTCCACCCAGGCACGGATCGTCTCATATGGCGGTGCGGTCGAGACGGGAGTGTTGTTCATGGCACTCATGACGCGCAGGTTCCTTCCAGTGCCACGGACATCCCGTGCATGTACTCGTCGAAGACCGTGGTCAGCTCCTCGACACCGGTCAGCGGACCGCCCAGCCGGTGGTGGTTTCCGCCTGCGGTGCCCAGCAGCAGGGCCGGGTAGCTCTCCAAGCTCAGGCGGCGGACGGCGCGCAGCTCGGCCCTCGCTCGCGCGCGCGTGACGGCCGACCCTCTCTCCTGTCGTCGCCACGTGCCGTCCTTTCCGATTCCGCCAGGGAGATGTTCCGTTTCCGAAGCGGCACGACCAACGTACGAAGAATGGGCACGGAAAGCCGGATAAAGTTCCGACTGATGATGGCCAAAAAACGACACGGATCCTTGCGTGAGATCCCCGAGGTCGCGTTCGCCGCGCCCGCGGGCAGGCCCGCCGGCGTCGAGGTCATGTCGCTGGCCGAGCTACGGCGGCGCGTCTCCGAGCGCACCCTCGTGCGACCCCAGCGCCCCGACTTTCATCACCTGCTCACTCTTACCGAGGGCGATCTCTGGCACGTCGTCGATTTCCACGGCTACGCCCTGCGGCCGGGCTCCTGGCTGTGGGTGCGCCCGGGGCAGGTGCATCAGTGGGGCGACCTCACCAAGGCCGAGGGCACTCTGATCCTCTTCCAGCAGGACGTGCTGGACCCGGCCACGGCGACGGCCGCCCGGGTCGATGACCCCCACTCACCGGCCGTCATCACCCCCGTCGCCGCCGACGCCGAGGCGGTGACCATGGCCGCGGAGCACCTGAGCCGCGAGTTCCACTCGCTCGGTCACCTGCCTCTTGAAGTGCATATGGCGGCTCTGCGCCACCTCCTCGCCGTCCTCCTGCTGCGGCTGGCGCATCTCACTGTCCCGGTCGGCAGTCCCGCTCCGGAGCCGGACGAAACCTACCTGCGGTTCCGTGACGCGGTCGAACGGCACTTCACCGCCACCCGACGGGTGGAGGACTACGCCCACATGCTCGGCTATTCGGGACGCACCCTCGCCCGGGCGACCCTGGCCAACGCTGGGCTCAGCGCCAAGGAGTTCATCGACCGCCGGGTCGTGCTGGAGGCCAAGCGTCTGCTGGCGCACGGCGACGAGACCGCCGCCCAGATCTCGGACCGCCTCGGCTTCGTCACGCCCTCCCAGTTCAGCAAGTACTTCATGCAACGCACGGGCCGTTCCCCGATCGACTTCCGCAACGGGGTCCAAGGACGCGCCGAGGGCCCCGGGCCGTCGGCGGCCCTCGGCCAGGGGTAGTGGCACCGCGCAGAGACGACTGTTGCGCATCTCCCATCCCCGCCGAGCGGACGAACGAGTCGTGTTTTGACCATCAGGACACCGTTCAGGCATCGCCGTCGCCGCTGTCGAAGGGGAGCATTGATACAGCTCAGGCTGCCAAGCGCGAGAGATCACTACGCCGTCGGCAGCCGCCATTCCCCTCTCGATATGCAGAAAAAGCAAAGGCGATCTTCAAACGAACCGCTCAGTTCGCATCTCTCTGGCCGCAGCCGCCGTCGCACTCGTGGCGGGCACGGTGATCGTTCCTTGTGCGTTGGCCACGCCCGAGCACGGCACGCCGACGCGTTCGACGAGCCGGCTTTCCGCCCAGGAACTGCGCAACCAGAAGGCCGCTGTGGCCCTGCTGGACCAGGCCTTCAACCAGCACCGGCCGGGCAAGGCCGCCGAGAAGTACATCAGCGCCGACACCTACATCCAGCACAACCCGAACTTCGGCAACGGCCGCGATGCCTTCGTCACCGGTGTCACGGGCTACCTCCAGCAGTTCCCGGACGCCTTGCTGACTTTCGAGCGGACTGTCACCCAGGGCGACCTCGTGGTCGTGCAGGGCTTGGCGAAGACGTCGGCCGAGGACCGCGGCACGGTCGAGGTGGACACCTTCCGCTTCGACCGGCACGGCAGGATCGTCGAGCACTGGGACGCCCTCCAGGCGGTCGCGGAGAAGAGCGCCAACGGCAACCCGCAGGTCTGACCCGCCAGGACCACCACAACGCCCGCACCTCCATGGGGGTTCCCCGGTCCCGGCCGGCCGGAGTCGGCCGGCCGGAGTCGCGGTCAGCGGGCCCGGTAGCGGGAGGCGAGTTCGGGGCTCTGTCCGCCGAAGGCGGCGAGGTCGGCCTTGAAGACCGCGTCGAGGAGCGCTGCGTCCTCGACGCCGGGGGCGCAGACGACCTCGCCGAGTTCGAGGCCGCGCAGCCCGGCGGTGACGACGTCCTCGGCGCTCATGCGCGGCACGGCACTCAGGTCGAGGCCCTGACGCGTGTGGAACTCGGTGGCGACGACACCGGGGCACAGCACCTGGACTTGGACGCCGGTGTCCTCCAGTTCGGCGCTGAGGGTCTGTGACATGGCCACGAGGTGGGCCAGCGAGCCGGCGTAGACGGCGCGGCGGGGCATGACGGACTTGACGGCGGGGCCGCTGAAAGCGATCATCCCAGCCACGTTGATGATCTTTCCGTCGCCGCGTTCCTGCATGCCGGCGACGGCGGCGCGGGTGAGCATGGTGGGGGCGACCACCTTGACGTGGACGAGTTCACGGGCCTTGTCGGCGGGCAGTTGGGCCAGCGGCATGTAGTGGGCGACGCCGGCGTTGTTGACGAGCATCGTCAGCGGCTCACTGGCGCAGATCTCGGCGACAGTGTCGACGCCGACGTCGGTGGACAGGTCGGCTGCGACGGTGCGGACCGTGACGTCGGGCTGGGCAGCGGCGAACTCCTCGAGGCGGTCCGTGTTGCGGCCGACGACGATCAGGTCGTAGCCGTCCGCGGCGAGGCGCTCGGCGAATGCCTTGCCGATGCCGGAGGTGGTGCCGGTGACGAGGGCGAGCTTGCTCATGAGTGCTGTTCCTTTTCGGGGATCGGCCGACGTGGCCGGGATGGTGGGGCTCTTCCGGAGCCAGGTGTGTTCGGAGCGGTACTGCCCGGCGACGACGTCGGGGGGTCGTCACCGAGGTGGTGATCGTCGACGGTGCAGCCCTTGCGGTGCAGGTACCAGGCCAGGAACCGGTAGGACGGCCGGTAGCCGGCCAGTTCGGCCAGGTCGACGGCGAGCCGGGTGTCCGGCAGGACCGGGACGAGGGTGTCCTTCTCGTAGATCGAGGTGATCCGCGCGATGCGCCACAGTCCGTCGGTGCCGCGCTGGGCGGTACTGCGAGCGGCAGGCGGAGGCCAGGTCCGCTTCCATTCCGTCGAGGTTGATGCGCCACTCGATGACCAGCGGCAGCTCGACCAGGGCCCGGTCACCGTCGATCCGAACGACGGGCGGGCTGTGCCGGTGCACCGCGTGTTCGCCGCGCCCGGCCATGCCGCGGGTCTGGCGGACGTAGTCGGCGCCGCTGCCGGTGAACCAGCTCTTCCGGACGATCGAGTCGTCGGCGAAGCAGGTGGCCATGTCCTCGTATCGGCGGCGGTCCCGACTCTGGCGTTCGCGGAACACCAGCTGTGTCACTTCTTCCGCAGACATGGGGCTTCCTTGGGAGAGGGAACGAGTCGTCGTTCATCCGTTGATGCGGTGCAGCAACTGGGCAAGCCCGCGGGCGCCGGCCAGGCCACGGCCGGTGACGGCCGTGGAGTCGATTCCGGCCTCGCGCATGGCCTGGTCGAACAGCTCCATGTCCACTGTTTCCACGGCGGAGAGATGGTCCACGTTGTCGGGCCGCACCATGGTGTTCAGCAGGGACAACGCCGCGCTGGCGGCACTGCCCAGCTTGAGGACCTCTGTCAGCCGACCGGCGTCCAGCTTCAGCTCGGTGGCCAGTTCGACGATCTCCCCGATCGCGGCCTGGTTCATCATCAGCAGCGCGTTGTCGAACAGCCTCGCCGTCTGCCCCGCGCCGGCCTCGCCCAGCTGCACCACGTGGCGGGAGAAGGACCGGAACACGGGCGTGCAGCGCTCGGCCGCCGACAGCGGACCGCCGACCATGGTGGTCAGTCGGCGCTCCTCGGCGGCCGGACGGCCGCCGCTGACTGGTGCGTCCAGCACCTCGACATCGTGCTTCGCGCACAGCTGGGTCAGTCGGACAGCGTTGCCGGGCAGCCCCGTGCCGTGGTTGACGACGACGGTGCCGGGGCGCAGCTCCTGAAGCATCTGGTCGGCCACCTGCAGGATGTCGGCGTCGGTGCGCACGCACAGGCAGACGATGTCGCAGGCGGCAGCCAGCTGTCCGGCCGTGTCGTGCCGCCGGTGGAGGACCTTGCCCAGGCCGGCCAGGGATGCGGGGCGCCGGGCCCAGGCGTGCAGAGGGAAGCCTGCTTCGGCGATCGCGGTGGCCATGGGCAGGCCCTGGTCACCCAGTCCGATGAACCCACGACGGGTCGTGCAGGAGTTCGTGTTGCTGTCATGCCTCCACGGTCAGCGGGAAATGCCTGGTCAGGTAGTAGACCCGCTTTCCTGGGAATGGCGGTACCAGGACAGGCAACCGTCTCTCTTGCCACAATCAAGGGCATGGCGACCACAGAACTCGGCGCAACCTTGCGCCACTGGCGGGACCGGGTCTCGCCCCAGGCCGTCGGCTTGCCCGCGGGCGGACGCAGGCGCGCCGCCGGTCTGCGCCGTGAGGAACTGTCCCAGCTGGCCGGTATCTCCGCCGACTACATCGTCCGGCTGGAACAGGGACGAGCCGCCAGCCCTTCACCCCAGGTCGTCGGGGTCCTGGCTCGCGCTCTGCGACTCACCCAGGACGAGCGAGCCCACCTCTTTCGTCTGGCCGGCCTCGTCCCGCCCGGCCCCGGCACGGTCCCGCAGCACATCACCCCTGGCGTCCACCGCATGCTGGACCGCCTTGCCGGTACACCCGTCGCCGTCTTCGACGCCGCCTGGACCCAGCTGCTCGCCAACCCCCTCTACACGGCACTCATGGGTGAATGGCACGGCGATGACCTCAACGCGGTCTGGCGCAACTTCGTCAACCCCCGAAGCCGCGTGCGCCACACCCCCGAATCCAGGGGCGCCCTGCAGGTGGCGCACGTTGCCGACCTGCGCCGCACCGCCGGCCGCTACCCCGACGACCCGAACCTCAAGTCCCTCATCGCCGAACTGCGCTGCCGCAGCGCCGAGTTCGACACGCTTTGGGAGTCAGGCGCCGTCGGCGAGCACCGGGCCGCCCGCAAGACCGTCGACCATCCCCAGGTCGGCGCACTGACCCTGGACTGCGACGTGCTCAGCGTCGCCGGCAGCGATCTCCGCATCATGGTCTACACCGCCCAGCCCGGCACCGAGGACGCCGACCGCCTGGCGCTCCTGAATGCCATAGGGATGCAGTCCCTCATCGGGTAACGCGCCGGGAGCCCTCCGCTCGTGGGCCGGGCCTTGAAGGGAGGCCGAGCGCCTCGCGATGCGGAATCCGAAGGCCTGATTGAACTGAAACCGTGTCCGCATGCCATCTTCCCTGATCTCCACGCTCGCCCGCCAAGGCGCCCGCATGCCAGGCGGTCTCCTGGACGACGCCACCGCGCTCGTCTCCCTCGCCGAGGTCCTCGACGCGATCCCGGACCCGCGAAGCTGCCGGGGACGCCGCTACCGCCTCAGCCCGCTCCTGGTCCTGTGCTTGGTGGCCGTCCTGGCCGGGGCCGCCGGCTGGGCCGGGATCACACGCTTCGCCGCCGGCCTCGACCCCGCCACACGGGCCCAGATCGGCCTGGTCCGTGGCATCCCCGGGGCCACCACCGTCGCCCGACTGCTCCGACGCCTCAACGGCGACGTCCTCGACGACGCCCTGGGCGCCTGACGCGTCTATGTTCTGACGGACCTGACCATGCACCAGGCCACCCCGGCCCAGCTTGCCGAGCACGTGGCGAGCACTGGGGCGTTGAAGCTCTGCACCACCTGCGCGACGTCACCCTCCGCGAGGACGCTTCCAAGATCCGCACGGGCTCATCAGGGCGCCGGGCAGCCGTTCGGCGGGCAGTTCGTCGCGCATGAGGCCTGTGGTGCTGCTCATGGGCGGGTGCTGCCTGGTGATGTCGAAGAACGGTGAGCCGGGACGCACTCCCGGACCGTGCGTCGACACCAGGGAGAACGAAGCCGAACCCCGAGCCAACCAAATGACCCAAAACAGCCGGGTCGATGAGTACCAGGGTACTGCTCTGCTTCGTCCGAAAGGTGGCCGGACAGCGTCCCTCGCCACGTGCGGCAAAGGCCCTGGCCATGAGTGGGCGCCGCCGTGCAGGAGTTCTCCGCGTGCTTCGGGAGGAGGGCGACCAGTACCGGAGTATGAGGCGGCAGTGGCGTATTCGCTTCCCTGGTGCCGTAGGCGGCCGGATTTCCGCGCCTAGCGTGATGGACGGGTCACGCAGACCCACCCAGTTCTCGTCAGCCGTCCCGTTGTTTCCCAGGTGGGAGTACCTCTGTGGCCACCTTCCTCTACAGACTCGGCCGGTTCGCTTGCCCGTCCGGCCCTGTCGGGGCTGTGGTCGTCGCCCTGGCCTGGCGGTCGCCATCGACCGGGGAGCCGTCCCTTCAGTCGCCGTGCGGGGGGGCGGGGTTGCCCCACCACCCCCCCCCCGGCGCCCCCCAACAACAGAGAAA
>NZ_JBNCAQ010000023.1:153780-167061 GCF_049808595.1 Streptomyces aurantiaciflavus
GGGGTCGGCCCTCGACGTGGTTGCGGGCCTTACTTGCGGCGTCCGTCGGCCCTTGTTCCCCCCAAGGGCCGACGGACGGTCCGCCGATACCTCGGAGACACACGCCGTGACCTCAGCATCGCAGGACCACATCGTCGACCCCGGCACCCTGGTGGGCAGCTCCGAGGACCGCGCTGTAGTCCGACTCCTGACCCTGCTGGCCTCGGTGGGGCGGGCGGACCAGACGCATCCCCGCGTCAGGAGGTGGGGGGGGGTGCCCATCCTGTGCGCCGCGCTCGGCCTCCAGCCCTTGCTGGAGTACCCCGCATCCGGACCCGCTCTCCCGGTCTCACTGCTCCTGCTGGCCGGAATCACCGTCCCACTCCTGTGGCGCCAAAGCCGTCCTGTTCTGGTGTTCGCCGTCGTCACGGGCTTCTCAGTGGCGGAGGCCGCGTGTGGGGTGCTGACGCACGCGCACTTCCTCGCCCAGCTGATCATGCTCTACAACCTGGCCCGCTTCGCCACCCCGCTGGCGCTGGCCGGGGCCGTGTCGGTCGCCGTACCCCAGACGCTGATCACCATCCTCGCCTTCTCTTCCGACGTGCAGCTGAAGCGCATCACCGCCGCCGCCTCGCTGGCCGTCATGCTGATGCTCTGCATGATCGCGATGGCGGGCCTGGGGCTGGGCGGCCGGGTGGCACGCCTGTACATCACCGCTCTGCGGGACCGGGCTGTGCGGCTGGAGGTGGAGCGGGACCAGCGGGCCCGGCTCGCAGAAGCGGCGGAGCGGGCTCGCATCTCCCGGGAGACGCACGACATCCTCGGCCACACCCTCGCCGTCATGGTCGGTCTCGCCGACGGTGCCGCCGGGCTGGCCGAGGCCTCGCCCAAACGAGGTGCCGAGACACTGAAGATCATCGCCGACAGCGGGCGTGGTGCCCTGGCGGATCTACGCCGACTCCTCGGCACGCTCCGCGACAACGACACTGCCTCCTGCGACTCCCCGCTGGCACCTCAGCCCGGCCTGGCCGACCTCGACGCCCTCGCGGACAGGGTCCGGGCTGCCGGCCCCACCGTGACCCTGCACACCGACGGGCGTCTGACCGGCCTCCCCGCGGGACTCCAACTCACCGTCTACCGCATCGTCCAGGAAGCTCTGACCAACACCCTCAAGCACTCGGCCCTTGCCACGACGATCGACGTGGTCGTGGTGGCGACCTCCCACGCGGTACGTGTCGCTGTCGAGGACAGCGGTCCCCCACGTACGCCGCGCAAGCGCCCCCGCAACGACGGGGGACAGGGGCTCCTCGGTATGCGCGAGCGCGCCTCGCTCTACCAGGGGACCGTGACCGCCGGCCCGAACTCCCGGGGCGGCTGGAGCGTCCGAGCGGAACTGCACCTCGTCCCACCCATCAACACGCCTACGCCTACGGAGAACCACCCGGCATGACCACTGTCCTCATCGTCGACGACCAGGCCCTGCAACGACTCGGCTTCAGCATGCTCATGGAACAGCACCCCGACCTGACCGTCCTCGGCGAGGCAACGCACGGCGCCGAAGCGGTACGCATGACGGCCGAACTCCACCCGGACGTCGTCCTGATGGACGTGCGCATGCCCGGCATGGACGGCATCGAGGCGACCCGACGCATCGTCACCTCCGGTGGCCGCTCCCGCGTGCTGGTCATGACCACCTTCGACCTCGACGAATACGCCTACGACGCCCTACGTGCCGGAGCCAGCGGCTTCCTCCTCAAAGACGCCCTGCCCGAAGAACTCGTCGCCGGTATTCGCGCGGTCGCCGCCGGGGACGCCGTGATCTCACCCGGCCTGACCCGCAAACTCATCGACGCCTTCACCACGCGCCTGCCCGGCCACACCCCCGAGCAGGCGCGACTGCTGGAAGCCCTCACCGAACGCGAGATCGAGGTTCTCACCGCGGTCGCCACCGGCTGCAGCAACGCCGAGGTCGCCGAACACCTGCACCTGGCCGTGACCACCGTCAAGTCCCACGTCAACCGCATCCTCGCCAAGATCGGCGCCCGGGGCCGGGTCCAGGCGGTCATCTTCGCCTACGACGTGGGGCTCGTACGGCCGGCATGAGCAACCGGCGCGGTGTGGTTCACGAAGCCAGAAAAGGGCCGTGGTCGCCGGATCCGGCCCTGTGCGAGCGGAGAAGAGCAGAGTGAGTATGCCCATGGGGGAGCCCCGAAGAGTCTGGCGATGTGCTGCGGCCGATGATCCAGAGCCGCACCCCGCAGATGCACCCCGCCGTCATCCTGGTGGCCCTGACGGCCGGGGCGTCGGTCGCCGGATTGCTCGGCATGCTCCTCGCCGTGCCCATGACCGCTGCGGAGTTCGGAGTGCTCTCGGAGCTGCGGGGCCGATACGGGGAGACACCGAGCTACTGCCAAGGCGCCCGAGACCGAGGCCGTCGACGACTCCCGTTCAGGTGAGGACGAGCCGCCGCCGTGCCCGGGACGTCGGTCTCGGCGACTGGTGGGCGTCGCGGCCAAGGGAATGCCGTCGCGCCTGCCGCGCAGGCTCAAGGGCACGGTGTCCGGAGCCTGACCCGCGCACATGAGTGGGGTACCAGCCAGAAGCAGTCGGCTGGTACCCCACTCGTCGATTCCGGTCGGGCGGTACGCGATCAGTCGGCGTGCACGGCCTGACGCATGTGCTGGGCCATCAGGCCGTAGACGCCTCTGGCCGTTTCGGCGTCGTTCTGGTCGTAGCCGTGGTCAGCACCCGGCACGTCGAGGTGGTCGTGGAGCGCCCTGACGCCGCGCAGCCGCTCGGCGTAGCGAGTGCCCTCGGCACGGAGGAGGTCGTGTTCCGGCGTGATGACGAAGGCGGGGGCGATGCCGGTCAGGTCGGCGGTGTCGGAGGGATGGGCGGGGGAGACCAGGGGATCGCCGCGCACCGTCGGGTCCGGCACGTAGGAGGTGTCGAAGATGTCCGCCATCCATGGGCGCAGCAGCGGCTTGGCGATGACCGAGCGTGCCGTCGACGATGTCGCGGCGGGGCCGATTCTCCGGCCGGCCCCGGCCCGTCTCGCAGGCCGCCGACGGCAACAGCGGCTGAAGCAGGGCCCATTCGGCGTCCGCCATGTCGGACGGGTAGCAGCGTCGGCGCATCACGCGTGGGCGGGGTCCTGACCGGACTGGTGCTGGCGGGAGCCGGCCAGGACCCCGGGTCCTTTCACCCTCGCTTCGGCGTCCCGGGACTGCACGTCTTCAGCCGGTCTGCGAGGCCGCCATCTCCAAGGTGCCCTTGACCGCTTCGATCTGCGTGTTCAGGCAGTTCGCCCACCGGCTCTCGGGGAACAGGGCCAGATGCGAGGCGAGCGTGCCGGTGATCATCCGTCTGAACGCGGTCAGATTCTCGCTGACCCAGACCCGCTCCCATTCCTCCAGCTCGACCTCGCTGGCGCAGAACTGATAGCCCCAGTCACGAGTCCAGAGCAACGGCGGCCAGTCCTTCTCCGCCGCCAGGTCACGCGGCGCGGTCAGGCCGCTGGGAGTCTGGCACTGGCTCAGCTCACACGCTCCCGTCAGCCCTTCGATCGGCAGCCCCGAAGGGGTGCCTCCAGCAGGGCGATCTGGATGAGCTCAGCGTGACGCTCCGCGGGTGGGGAGCGTTTGCGCACCCCTACTCACCCCGCAGCATGCGGGCGAGTTCCTCGTCCATGTCGACCCGGCCTGTCGAGACCGCGGTCTCCAGCCAGTCCAGCACCGCACGGGCCCGGCCGATGTTGTTCAGCACCACCTCCCGCTCGTCCCCGCTCCACTCCCGTCCGCGCAGTTTCGGAACGGCCTGGGAGGCCTCACGGAAAAGCGGTGGATGGAACCGAGCAGGTCGACGAAGTCCTCGGTCCGCTCGGTCTCCCGGATGGCCGGCGCGACCGGAGAGTCCCGGCGGAAGGCTTCGGCCTGCCGGCGGGAGCGTTCGGCCTGAGCCCGGTTCACCGCGAGACAGGCGCGGTCATCCGCCGCGACACGGGCGGAGACCTCCGGCCGACGCAGCACGTCCGAGGCCAGTTTCGCGGCGGCGTCGTCGTCGTTGACCACGCTGCGCACCACCCCGACGCGGTGCTCGGGCTTCTGCGCGTCGATCAGGGTGCGACGCACGTCGGTGTCCTCCAGCAGACGTGCCGCGACCGCGGGCCGCCTGAGCACGTCCCGCGTCGCCGTGACCGCGACGTCCTCGTCCACGGCCAGGTCGTGGATGCGGTCCACCTTCTCCTCGGCCGGCTGGGGGTGACGCCTTTCCGGGCGAGGCGCCTGGTCATGAGGGTGATGGCGGCCCAGGTGTTCGGACTTGGTGGACGAAGCGGGCGGAGGGATCGTCGGTAACACCTGACGGCACCGCTCGACGACCTCCGACACCTCGCCGCGTGACAGGACGTTCCAGGATCACAGGACTCGGGCTTTCCGATCAGTCGCTCCAGGGCCCGTCCCCGTGGGTCGCGGACTCGGGCAGGGGTTCGGTGATGCGGCTGCTGAGGCCGTCGAGGGAGATGCGCAGGAGACGGCGCCACTGACCCGGGTGGCTTTCCCCGGTCGTCAGCACGGCCTGACTCAGGGAGCCGCTGAGCAGGACCAGGTCGGCGGTGGTGACGTCGGGGCGCAGGAGGCGCGGCGTTCATGCAACGGGTGCGCAGCTCGTCGATGAAGGAGTAGCAGCGCTGGGCGCATGAGCTGGTGGGGCCAGCCAGCGCTGCCACTGAGGGTGCGGCTGGCGGTAGCGGGGCTGGGGCCAGCACCCGATGGGCCCGTTGCGGTCCGGGGCCACGGGCTTCACGTCGAACGGATGCGTGGTCACATCCGCGCGGACGGCCGGCACGTAGTCGATCAGCCGCAGCATCCGTTCGCAGATGCGCCGCTGCACCGGCACCGGATCCCACGTGGACCGGTTTACGAGCCGCTGCAGGTTCTGCTCGTTGCCGTCCGGCAGCCGCGAGGCCATCGCCTGGATGGACTTGCGGCGGCCATCCAGCATCAGTCCCCGCAGGTAGCAGTCGCCCCTGGCCCGCTGATCCTTGCGCGGCACCGATGCGAACACATCACCGACGAACAGCTCCAACTTCACCCGGGCACGGTTCACTTCATGGGCATCCACACACCCAACATGCTCCTGAACAGGCCCGGCAGGAAGACCTAACGGAGTCCTATTAGCTGCGACGTTGCAGGATGTAAAGGTCCCAGCTGTCGGGGTCGCCGATGTAGACGAACAGCTTTGGGTGTTCGGGGGTCCCGAATACCTCCCAGGTGTCCATGGAGCAGTCGCCGACGGACACATCCACTTTTTGGGACCACGGCCCGTCACCCGGGTCGTACTCCCAGGTCCCGGTGCCGGTGCACTTGTGCACCACGGGGTCGAGGGAGTCGTCGAGGTCGAACGTCTCGACGCGGGTCGCCGTGGCCTTCCCATCCGCGGTAAGCCTGAGCGTGCCGCCCTTTCCATCGGACCACGTTCCGGCGACCCGTTCCGTGCTCAGCCGCGGAGGCTCGTATCCGATCCCGGCGTGCAGGCCGATGCCGGCGAGCGTGCCGGCGGTGACGACAGCGAGCGTGCCGTACAGCGCCACCCGCCCGAACATCACGCCGCCCGAAAGCCACGGGCGGTCCGGCAGCAGCAGCCTGCGGGCGACCAGCGCCGGGGCGACCAGCGCCGCCGTCACCGCGAGCCACCAGCCGAGGCCAGCCAGGAGACCAGCCTCCAAGAACACCGCCGCAGCCAGGGTCAACGCAGCAGCTCCGGCGGCTGCTGCCGCCGGCACCCACCACCACGCCTCACGCCCTGAAAGGCGGCGGCCAAGCCATCCGGCCACGACCAGGAGCGGCATCACCACGCCGACGGACAACAGGGAGCCGAGGGCAGCTCCGGCCGCCGCAACAAAAGGCGCTATCAGGAATAGGAAGAAGGCCATCAATGGGTTGTAGGAAAGGCCCGGGCTCTCCTGGGTCTGCACCCACACGAAGAGTGCGATCGCCCCGATCCCAGCCTCGACGGACAGCACCGACACTGAAGCCGTCAGCACCGCGCCGAATCTGTCCCTCACGCGCGCCTGCGTTTGCCTCGGCGCCAGCATTTTTGAACGCATTCAAATCCCCTCCCGTCCCGCATCCTCCTCCATGCGGGATGGGTCTCTGTAACCGGGGGCCCGGCGGACGCGTGGTGACACCACCGCACCGTAAGTTCAAGACCCGTCCAGACCAGCAGCCGTGAGCATCCGACGGGACAGAACAGGGGGGCACCCGCCCAGCCCAGCCCGCTCCTCAGACAGCTCGCTGAACCGTTGCCCACGCCCGCCGTGCCGCCTCAGGGCGACAAATCCTGGAAATGGCCGATTCCGCCACCTCCTGCCCGTGCGGAGGTGTTGTCACGTCATCGGTGCTCCGGCGGATGCCCGGGAGTTACCGCCGACCTGATCGCCCTGGCGAAGCCGCCCCCGTACCGGCCGACGCCCGCCACACCACCGGCCGCCGCACCCCGCTTTGGCACGACCGCAGAGGAGCCCACGCGGTCGCGAACCAGCGCACAGCATGGCCTGAACTCGCCTCAACGACGGCGGAGTTGTGCGCAATCGGCTGATCGACTGTCAGTGCCGGGAGCCAGCATGACTGCGACGCGGGGAACTCAACCATCAACTGGAGGACCACATGCCCTTTGTCCGCCCGTACGTGCGCTCCGACGGGACGCCAGTACGCGGACACTCCCGATGGGCGCCGGGCGCGCGCCGGGAGATGACCATCATCGCCGTCTTCGGCCTGGCCGTGCTCGGCTTCGGCAACGCACATACCGCCAACGGAACCGACAACACTCAGCCCCAGCCGTCGGTCACCTACCCGGTCCGCTTCGACCACACCAACAGTGCGCCGAGGACGGCCGTGCCGCGCCCGAGCGTGTCCTACCCGATCCGGTTCGACACACCCGTCGCCGAGCGAGCCGTGCCCACGCCGAGCCTGTCGTACCCGATCGACCTCTCCGCCCTGGGCGGTGAGCGATGACCCGGCGTCCACCGGCCCGGCGACGTCCCGCCCGGCGCCCCAGCCGGCGCCGCCAGCAGCAGGAGGCACAGTTCGTCGGCCTGTTGCTTGCCGCGGCAGCGGTCATCTGGCTGGTGGCGGCGGTGGTCAACTGGCTTCTTGCGCACTGGTGGCTGGTGTTGGTCGCCGGGCGTCCTCGCCGCACTGGGAGGCATCGGGTGGTGGCAGCAGCGGGCCCAGCGGGTGCAGTGGGAGCGCACTCAGGCGCGTGCGCTGCGCTACGGACTGACGCAACTGGACATGCTGGCTCACCGGCAGTTCGAGTACGCGATCCGGGATCTGATGCGCCGCGACGGCTGCACCGACGCCATGCAGGTAGGCGGCCAGGGCGACCTGGGAGCGGACGTGAAGGCGACCGATCCGTTGGGACGACGCTGGGTGATCCAGTGCAAGCACCGCCGGCACGGCGAGCGGGGCGCAGCCGTGGGCACCCCCGAACTCCAGGTGCTGAACGGCACCGGCCGCCCGGTCCACAAAGCGGACGTGGTGGTCATGGTCACCAACGGCAGGATCACCAAGCCCGGCCGCGACTTCGCCCGCCAGCAGCGCCTGCACCTCGTGGACCGCGTGCTGCTCGCGGCCTGGGCGTCCGGGGCACGGCCGCTGTGGGAAATCCTCCCCGCGCTACCCCCGCCCCGCAGGCCGTCCACCGAGTCTTGAACTTGCATCACTGGGGGGAGTCCCTCTATGTCCCCGTCAAGCGAGGCGTGGGGTTCTGGGTTCCTAGAGGGTGCCGTCGCGGAGCATCGCGGACAGCACGCTGATCCGGTGGCGGGCCAGGCGGAGTAGGGCCTGGGTGTGGGTCTTTCCGCGGGCCCGACATCGGTCGTAGTAGGTGCGGGAGGCGGGATCGTTCGGGGCGGCGGCGAAGGCGGAGAGGAACATCGCGCGTTTGAGTTGCCCGTTGCCGCCTCTGGGCGCGTGTTCGCCGTGGACGGAAGTTCCCGACGGCTTGGTTGTCGGGGCGAGGCCGGCGTAGGAGGCCAGGTGGGCGGAAGTGGAGAAGCTGGTGCCGTCGCCGACGGTGACCAGCAAGGTGGCGGCGGTCCTGACCGCGACCCCCGGCATCGAGGTCAGGGCCTTCGAAAGAGGGTGAGCCTCCAGCAACCGTCCGATCTGTACTTCCAGAGCTTGCCGTTGTGCGTGGACGGCCGCGACCGAGCGGGCCAGGGACGGGATCACGACGTCGAGGGTGCCGGTTCCGGGGACCATGACGGTCTGCTCGTCGAGCGCGTCGAAGACATCATCGATCAGGCGCTGTGCCATACACAAACCTTGGGCCGGATGACCTCGACGAACTTGCGGCGTCCGGCTTTCCGCAGGGCGGCCGGGGATCCGTTGGCGCTCCAGCAGCCAGGTCACCGCGGGGTTCCAGGCGCGGGCCCAGGACGCGTTCCAGACTGGGGTGGAACTGGGCGAGCAGGCCGCGTATCCGGTTGGAGGTGCGGGAGGCCTCGGCCGCCAGGTCCTGGTCGAAGCCCACCAGCACGGTCAGCTCGGCGGTGATCTCGTCGGTCAGTTCCACAGAGCGCAGGGTATGCGGCATCGTCCGTGCGGCGTCCGCGATCACTGCGGCGTCCTTTGCGTCGGTCTTCGCCTCGCCCGGGTAGAGGTCGGCGATCCGTCGCACGGACAGACCGGGCCGGTAGGCGACCTTCCAGCCAGTGGCCCGGGCGACCGTCAGAGGCAGAGCTCCGATCGAGGTGGGCTGGTACACGATCACCAGCACGGTGCCGAACTTCGCGGTCAGCCTGTCGAACACGGCCCGCAACTTCGGCTCGCTGTTGGGCAGCTGCTTGTCGAACACCTTCTTGCCGGCCGGAGTGATGCCGTGCCCGTGGTGAGCCGTCTTGCCGACGTCCAGGCCGAGGAAGACCCCAGGTCATCCATTCGACAGGGGGGGCCAGCCATGCTGGAGGATGGGTTGGACGACATCGACGACGTGGGGCCGGGCCCGGAGGCCAGCGGGCCTCTCGCAGGACCGCGAAGAACATAACGGGGGAATGGTCATCGCCGGTTCCTGTTCGGGGTGACGATTCCCAGTTACCTCAACCGCAGAATTGGATGACCGCAGAACTGGCCTCCCATGGCTGTCAGGTCAGCTCTGGCAGCCTGAAACCGACGCTGCACCGGCTGGTGGCCGACGGACTGCTGGTCTCCGAGCAGCGGGTGGTCGACGGCCGTACCTGGCGCGTCTACCGGGCGACAGAGGCCGGGAAGCAGGCTCTCGCGCGGGACCGCAGGGCGCTGTAGGAGCTGTCCCGCGAGGTCCTGGGCGACGAGGTGCCGTAGCGCCCTGGCCGGTCAACGGCGGGCGGGGGTCAGGAGGTGCGCGGGGTTACCAGGCCGGATTCGTAGGCAAGGACCACGAGCTGGGCGCGGTCGCGGGCGTGGAGCTTGGCCATGGCCCGGTTGATGTGGGTCTTGGCGGTCAGCGGGCTGATGACCAGGCGGCCGGCGATCTCGTCGTTGGACAGGCCCTGTGCAGCCAGGGCGACCGCCTCGCGTTCGCGGCTGGTCAGCTCCTCCAGCCCGCTGCCGACGCGGGCGGGCGGCGGCTGGGTGACGTACCGGTCGATGAGCTTTCGGGTGATGGCGGGTGCGAGCAGGGCGTCGCCGCGGGCGGCGACGCGTACGGCGTGCAACAAGTCCTCCGGCAGGATGTCCTTGACAAGGAAGCCGGCGGCGCCGGCGCTCAGCGCGTCGAAGACGTACTCGTCCATGCCGTAGTTGGTCAGCATGACGACGTGTACGCCGGCCAGGGCCGGGTCCGCGGCGATGCGCCGGGTCGCTTCAACGCCGTCCATGACGGGCATCTGGATGTCGATGAGCGCGACGTCGGGCAGCTGCTCCTTGACGAGCACCAAGCCCTCTTCGCCATCGGCGGCCTCGGCCACCACCTCGATGTCGTCTTCCAGGTCGAGTAGCGCGCGAAAGCCGCTGCGGATGAGCGGCTGGTCATCGACCAGCAGGACACGGATCACGACGTTCCGTTCGTGGGGAGTTCGGCCTGGACGGTGAAGCCGCCTGCGCTGCGCGGCTCGGTGCGCAGTCGGCCGCCCAGGGCTGTGACGCGTTCGCGCATGCCGAGCAGCCCGAGGCCCGGCGTCGGTGCGGGGTGCAAGGGGGCCTTTCCATTGTCGTCGACACGGATGGCGAGGGCGTCCGGCCGGTAATCGATGAGCACTGAGGCAGTGGTTGCCGCGGCGTGCCGGGCGACGTTGGTGAGCGACTCCTGAACGATCCGGTAAGCGGTACGGCCCACCGCGGCCGACACGGCGTGCGGATGTCCTTCGATCGTCAGCGACGTCTCCAGGCCGGTCGTTCGGAACCGTTTCACCAGGTTGGGGATGTGGTCGAGTCCGTGCGGCGGGGTGGTGTCGTCGTCGCGCAGCACCTCAAGGGTCGCGCGCAGCTCCCGGCTCGCCTCCCGGCCGGCTTCCTGGATCGCCAGCAGGGCCTCCGGCACCTGCTCGCCCCGCCGCCGGGCCACGTGGACCGCGACCTCGGACTGCACCTTGATGACCGAGATCTGGTGGGTGAGCGAGTCGTGCAGCTCCCGCGCGATGCGCAGCCGCTCCTCGTCCGCCCGGCGTCGCGCGGTCTCCTCGCGGGTGCGCTCGGCTTCGTCCGCCCGCCGTTCGGCCTGCCGCACCGCCTCCCCGGCGGCGAAGGCGGCGATCAGCCAGGCGATCTCAAGGGTGTTCCGGGCCTGCGCCACGACCTCGCGCGCGGGCCCGTCATGGAAGACCAGGGCCGTGAGGTGGAGCACGGCCAGCAGGCCCACGGAGGCAGCCACAGTGACGGCGCGGTGCCCGGCGCGCACCGCGCCGTAGACCGCGACCAAGTACGAGACGGCGAGCACCTCGAACCCGGCCCCCAGGTAGCCCACCGCGCACAGCCCGGTGACAACCAGGACCACGAGCGGCGCCCGGCGGCGCGCGGCCAGCGCCAACCCGCCGGCCGCCAGCAGCGCGGAGCCGAGCAGCTCGCGGCCTCCGGCCGGGTGCGGCCCGGACAGCCCGGTGCCCAGCAGCAGCGCCGCCACGCCCACGGCGATGGCCCAGTCGGTGACCCAGGCCGGGACAGCGAACCGTCCTTTGTCCATGGGTGCACCGTAGCCGGATGCGGTGGTGGGCGACTCCGGCTCATGGACGAGTGGTCGGCTACCACGTGCGCGGTACCAGCGAGCCGTCTGCCGCATCCGCAGTATCCGGATCCCGCAGCGGCGGCAGCGGAAAGTGCCTGCACCTGCTGGACGACCGGCGGAGGGGCCGGCTCGCATGCTCATGGCGCATCGAACCTCGCGATCAGCGCGAGAGGGAGGAGAGCGACATGAGTGCTTCAGCGGCGCTGATGGCGGCCGCCGAGGGCGGGATCATCGGCGACGGGCGGACCGGGGCCAACCTGGCCCTCGGGGTAGGGCTGCTCGGCCTGGCCATCGGCCGGCTGGCCTTGGCCCGAGCCGGCGGCCGGATCAGCACCGGCAACGCGCGCATCGGCGGGATGTCGGCCATCGGGATGGGGGTGGTCGGCACGGTCCTTGCGGTCCTGCACGCGGCCACCTCCAGTGGCGGTCCCGGAACCGGCAACGGACTCGTCGGCGCCATCGTGGCCATCCCGTTGGGGCTGGGCGCCGTGCTCCTCGGCCGCCGGGCGCTGACCCGCTACCGCCGCACCGACCGGCCCGCCGATCGGATGCCCGTCTGACCGCCACCGGGTCATGGCGTGCGTGCGGCCACCGCACGCCGGACCCCGTAGACGGCGGCGCTGAGGCCGGGACCGAGGCGCTCCAGATCACCGAGGACGCCGGAGAGCGCAGGCCAGGGCGAGGCAGCCGGCCGGCCAGCCCGACGGGCCGTATAATCCGCGCCGGGCGGCCCTCGTCCACGGTGAGGGTCCAGGCGGAGGCGTTGGCGACGGCGTAGTGCCAGAAGCGCGGCGAGGGCTGCAAGCACGTCCAGGCCGTCATCGCGCTCGCCCGCCGACGCGCCAGTGTCCTGTGGACACTCTTGCGCGACAAAAGGGTGTTCACCCCTGTCCTACCAGTCGTCTTTTGACAAGCATGCCACCGGGGCGGCCGTCGCTCCGCCGCGCCGGCCGTCTGGCCTGGGTTCACGAGCAGCAGCCTGAGCCGCCAGTGCCGGCGCTGGGCTGTCCGTTGTGGAGGTCGTCGTCGTGGCCGGCGGTGATCTGTGCCCAATGCGTGGTCGGGCGTCCGTCCTCGCGGAACTGCTGGCCGAGCGTCTCGTACGGCTGCGGCCAGCCGGACGGGGAGTCCTCCCTGGCCGGTCCGATCGTTACGGCGTGGAGAAGCTGCCTCGCCCCGGAGGCGAGGGGCCGTCGGTGCGGACGCCGCCCGTGACCCGCAGGAACTCCAGCTTTTCCGCGTCGGCGGAACCCGCGGCCACCGTGTAGACGACGAGGCGGATGTCGCAGCCCGGGACGGTGAGCACGTCGCAGTCGCACGTCACCTCGCCGACCTGGGGGTGCAGGATGGTTTTGCGGGCCGAGACGTGCGGTCCGACCGCACCCTCGTCCCACAGTCGGGTGAACTCCGCGCTGGTGGACCTCAGTTCCTCGACGAGGTCGGTCAGGCCACGGTCGCGGGGGTAGTCGACGAGAGCTGTGCGCAGGTCGGCGACGAGGGCGGGGTTCAGGGCGTCGCCGTCCTGGAGCACGGGCCAGGCCGCGAGCCGGCTGGGCCCTGCGGCGAAGACCGCCCGCGCCAGATTCCGCTCGACGTGTGTCCGTGCGCTGGGGTCGCCCAGCAGCACTGCCCATGCCGGGGTCCAGGACAGCAAGGTCCAGTCGGCGCTGAACACGCCCACGGGGAACTCCCCGAGGCGGGCCAGCATCCGCTGGACCCCCGCCGGAACATGCGTGGAGATCGTCCCCTCCTGGGGCGGGAGCAGGCCGGCCAGCCGGTAGGCGTGATCGCGCTCCATGGGCTGCAGCTGCAGTGCCCTGGCCAGGCTCGCGACGACCTGCGCCGAAGGGCTCGTGGCCCGCCCCTGCTCCAGCCGCACCACATAGTCGACCGACAGCCCCGCGAGCTCGGCCAGTTCCTCGCGTCGCAGCCCCACCGCACGTCGTCCGGGCCGCGAAGGCCGCCCGACGTCGAGGGGAGAAAGCCGGTCGCGCCAGCGGCGCAATGCCGTGCCCAGGGTCTCGTCCACTCGGCCATTGTCTCCGCCGGACAGCCGTTGTGCCTGGTACTGGCAGTCCTACCGTCGCAGAGGGCACTGGT
>NZ_JBNCAQ010000024.1:0-52312 GCF_049808595.1 Streptomyces aurantiaciflavus
AGTGAGCGTTTGGTTCGCTTGTCGGATAGTTCATGGCGAATTTCAGGGGCCAGGCCGAGCGCCCAACCAAGCGATCCGTCGGGAAAGTCGCTTCTGCGGCAATCAGCAAAGCCGCAATGCGCCGGTTTCCTTACGAGAGCTCCTGTCTGGTTTAGAAAGCTACCGGTTCACGCGGGATTGAAAACGCACGCCCCGATGCACCCGACACCCCCGCACACGCCCTGCTCAGACCAGCTGCCACCGCATACGCAAGCATCATGCAGCCCCCACGGCCCTACCCCAGCGACCTGTCCGACGCCCGGTGGGAACTCATCCGGCCCACCCTCGAAGCCTGGCGTCAGGCCCGCAACGGCATCCGCAAACCCACCCACGACCTGCGCGCCCTGATGAACGCCATCCTCTACGTCGACCGCACCGGCATCCCCTGGCGCTACCTGCCCCACGACTTCCCGCCCCACCAGACCGTCTACGGCTACTTCGCCCACTGGGAAGCCGACGGTATCTTCGACCAGCTCACCGGCCTCTTACGCGGCAAAGTCCGCCAGGCCGAAGGCCGCTCAAGCGAACCCAGCGCCTGCCTGATCGACAGCCAGAGCATCAAAACCTCCGCCACCGTCCACCTGACCAGCCAAGGCGTCGACCCGGCCAAGAAAATCATCGGACGCAAACGGCACATCGTCACCGACACACTCGGCCTCCTCCTGGCCGTCGCCGTCACCGCCGCCAGCGTCCACGACTCCGCCGCCGGCACCCAGCTCCTCACCGACATCGCCGCACGCCACCCCACCATCACCAAAGCCTGGGCCGACAACGGCTACAAGACGAAAGCCGTCGAACACGCAGCCCACCTCGGCATCGACCTCGAAATCGTCCAACGCGACCCCACCGCCCGCGGCTTCCACGTCCAGCCCCGCCGCTGGGTCATCGAACGCACCCTCGGCTGGCTCATGCACCACCGCCGCCGCCTCGCCCGCGACTACGAAACCCACCCCCACCGATCAGCCGCCATGATCCAACTGGCCGCCATCAACCTCATGACCCGCCGCCTCACCCACGAAGCCACCCCCAACTGGCGCGACACCTAAGCAAAATGAAACAGACAACCGAGAGCCAAACGCTCACTAAGCTGCCGGTGACGTAGACCGTGTATCGAGGAGTCGCAGACGTGGTGGGTGACGACGACATCTCCGGGTGAGATCCGGATCTGACGGCCACCGGACGCGCTGAAGAAGCGCCGCCGAAGTGGCCCGTTCGTCGTACCCCTCTTCCCCATGTCTGCCCGGGGCGGAGCTGTCTTCGCCCCCAGCCCTCTCGAGGTCGCTTCCATGTCCGACGCCGCCATCGTCTGCTCGAACCTGTCGTTCGCCTGGCCCGACGACACCCCTGTCTTCCACGACCTGTCCTTCACCGTGACCACCGGCAGCACGGGACTGGTGGCCCCCAACGGCTCCGGCAAGAGCACTCTGCTCAAGCTGATCGCCGGCGAACTGCGGCCCGCCACCGGCTCGGTGTCCGTCAGGGGCACGCTCGGTCATCTGCCGCAGAGCCTCCCCCTGACCGGTGACCTCACCGTCGCCGAGGTGCTCGGCGTCGCCGCGGTGATCCGCGCCCTGGACGCCGTCGAGTCCGGCGACGTGAGCGAGGAGCACTTCACCACCATCGGCGACGACTGGGACATCGAGGAGCGCACCCGCGCCCAGCTCGACCGTCTCGGTCTGGCCGGACTCGCCCTGGACCGCAGCCTGAGCACGCTCAGCGGCGGCCAGGTCGTCTCGCTCGGCCTCGCCGCACAACTGCTCAAGCGCCCCGACGTCCTGCTGCTCGACGAGCCGACCAACAACCTCGACCGGGACGCCCGGCACAGGCTGTACGACGTGCTGGCGGACTTCAACGGCCTACTGCTGCTGGTCGCTCACGACCGCGCCCTGCTCGACCGCATGGACGGCATCGCCGAGCTCGGCAGCACCCGACTGCGCTTCTACGGCGGCAACTTCACCGCCTACGAGGAGGCGGTGCGTGCCGAGCAGGAGGTCGCCGAGAAGAACGTCCGCAACGCCGAGCAGGAGCTGAAGCGGGAGAAGCGGGAGCTGCAGCAGGCCCGCGAACGCGCCGAGCGCCGCGCGAGCAACGCCGCCCGCAACCTCAAGAACGCCGGGCTGCCCCGCATCTTCGCCGGCAACATGAAGCGCGGCGCGCAGGAGTCCGCGGGCCGGGCGGGGCAGACGCACGCGTCCCGGGTCGGCGAGGCCGAGGCTCGCCTCGACGAGGCCGGGCGCGCGCTGCGCGAGGAGCAGCGCATCGTCCTGGACCTGCCCGACACGCAGGTACCCGCCGGACGCAACCTCTTCCTCGGCGAGGGCATGCAGGTCCGGCACGGCGGAAAGGCCGTGTTCACCGGGGGCGGCGTCGACCTCTGGGTGCGCGGGCCCGAGCGCATCGCGCTGACCGGGCCCAACGGTGCCGGCAAGACCACCCTGTTGCGGCTGATCACCGGCGAACTCGTCCCGGACAGCGGGCGGATCAAGCGTGGCGATGGCCGCATCGCCTGTCTTTCGCAGCGCCTTGACCTGCTGGACCTGGACCGCACCGTGGCGGAGAACTTCGCCGCGTTCGCGCCCGAGCGGCCCGAGGCGGAGCGCATGAACCTGCTCGCGCGCTTCCTGTTCCGCGGCCCCCGGGCACACCTGCCCGTCGGTGTGCTCTCCGGCGGCGAACGGCTGCGTGCCACCCTGGCCTGCGTCCTGTGCGCCGAACCGGCCCCGCAGCTGCTGCTGCTCGACGAGCCGACCAACAACCTCGACCTGGTCAGCGCGGGCCAGCTGGAGAGTGCGCTCAACTCGTACCGGGGCGCGTTCATGACGGTCAGCCACGACGAGCGGTTCCTCGCCGGGATCGGGGTGAACCGCTGGCTGCGGCTGGCCGACGGAACGCTCGAGGAGACGGGAGCCCCCGCGGTGTGAGCCGCCGGCGTGTGCAGCGGCCCGCGTCCGAGGCCCCGTGCCCGGCGGGCGCACCACCGATCACGTTGGACGGTTCCCTGTGCCCCAGCCCGCTCTGCTCGCCCATGACCTCGTCCGCGACCTGGGCGGCCGCCGCGTCCTCGACGGCGTTTCCCTGACCGCGTCCCCCGGCCACCGCATCGGCCTGATCGGGGAGAACGGCGCCGGCAAGTCCACCCTGCTGCGGGTGCTGGCCGGCCTGGACGAACCCGACGCCGGGAGCGTCTCGCGCCCGGCCGACCTCGGCTTCCTGCACCAGGAGATGCCGTACGACACCGGGTCGACCATCGCCGCGGTGCTGGACGAGGCACTGCGCGAGGCTCGCGAGGACCTCGCGCAGCTCGAACGGCTCAGTGAGGAACTGGCCCGCCTCCCCGAGGACGACCCCGGCCACCCGGACCTGCTCGACGCGTACGGCAGGCGGCTGGAGCAGACCCAGGACCGGGAGTCCTGGGACGCCGACCGCCGGGCGGCCCTGGTGCTGGACGGGCTGGGTCTCGGCGCGCTGGCCCACGACCGGACGCTCGGCTCGCTGTCCGGCGGGCAGCGCGGCCGGCTGGCCCTGGCGGCGCTGCTCGTGCGACGTCCGCCGGCGCTGCTGCTCGACGAGCCGACCAACCACCTCGACGACGGCGCCGCCGCCTTCCTGGAGGAACAGTTGCGCGGCCTGCCCGGGGTCGTGGTCGCCGCCAGCCACGACCGGGCCTTCCTCGACGCCGTGTGCACCGACCTGATCGACCTCGATCCGGCGGTGGACGGACCGGTCCGCCACGGCGGCAACTACAGCGCCTACGTGAGCGAGAAGCGCGCCGAGCGGGAGCGCTGGGAGCGCCGGTACGCCGAGGAGCAGGAGGAACTGGAAAGGCTGCGGCACACGGCGGGGGTGACCGCGCGCCGGGTCGCACCGGACCGGGGGCCGCGCGACAACGAGAAGATGGGCTACGGCCACCGGGCGGGCCGCGTGCAGAGCCAGGTCTCCCGCCGGGTGCGCGACGCGAGCCGGCGGCTCGACGAGCTGGAGCGCACCCGGGTCGCCGCACCGCCGACCCCGCTGCGCTTCGCGGCGCCGCAGCCGGCCGCGCGGACGCAGGACGGCCCGGAACCCTTGGTGTCCCTGCACGACGTACGGGTGCCGGGGCGGCTCGCGCTGTCCGGCCTGGAGGTGTCGGCGACCGAGCGGCTGCTGGTCACCGGCGGCAACGGGGCGGGCAAGTCGACCCTGCTCGCGGTGCTCGCCGGACGTCTCGCGGCCGAGGGCGAGGTGCGCAGGCGGCGCGGGCTGACGGTGGGGCTGCTCACGCAGGACACCGTGTTCGACCGGCCCGACCGCACGGTCCGGGACACCTACGCGCTGGTGCTGGGGCCGGAACGGGCCGAGAGGGTGCCGCTGGTCCGCCTCGGTCTGCTGGCCGAGGCGGACCTGGACAAGTCGGTCGGGCAGCTGTCGGTGGGGCAGCGCCGTCGGCTGGCACTGGCGCTGCTGATGGCGCGGCCGCCCCAGCTGCTGCTGCTCGACGAGCCCACGAACCACCTCTCGCCGCGCCTGTGCGACGAGTTGGAGGCGGCGCTGGGCAGCGGCCCGGGCGCGATCGTGGTCGCGAGCCACGACCGCTGGCTGCGCCGCCGGTGGCAGGGCCGTCAGCTGCGGCTGGAGCCGTGAGAGGGCGCAGCCGGAGGGGGACGGGACGCCGGTCCCCCGGGGTGGGCCGCGGCTGACACCGGCTGCGGCAGCGACGAGCCTTGCGCCTCCCCACAGTCACCTGTCAAGATGGTGATGTGAATCTTGACCATGTCTTCGTGTGCGGGCATCCGGCGCTCGACTTCGCGGCCACGCTGCGCGCCCGGCGCTCGACCCGGTTCGAGATGTTCGCGACGCCGGACCGGCTCACCGCCTGGTACCTGGAGTCCGGGCTCGTGGACACGATCATGCCCGGCGAGGAGGACGACGTCCGGGAGGCGATCGCGGTACGCGAGGCCGTCTACCGGCTCGTCACCAACCGCCGTCTCGGCGAGGACTTCGACCGGGAGGCCCTCGCGGTGCTCAACGCCGCCGCGCGCCAGGTCCCGGCGACGCCGCAGCTCACCCTGGCGGGCCGGCACACCGACGCGACACCCGGGCAGGCCCTGGCCACCGTCGCCCGGCAGGCCGTCGAACTGCTCAGCGGCCCGGACGTCCCGCTGCTCAAGGAGTGCGGCAACCCCGAGTGCACGCGCGTCTACATCGACCGCTCCCGGGGCATGCGGCGGCAGTGGTGCGGCATGGAGTCCTGCGGCAACAAGATCAAGGCGGCGGCCTACCGCGCCCGCAAGAAGACGGCGCCCGTCGCGGCCGGGAGCTGACCCGGCGGCGACCTGTGCGCCCGTCCGGCGAGCCCATGTGTCCGGGCACATCCGCAGGTGGTCCTCGATGTGGGCGCCTTGCGCCACCACCGCCCACGAGCGGTACCGAGGTTGCGCGGACCCGTCCCGGCTGCCGGAGCAGGCACAGGACGAGCCCGCCGCCGTCCAGGCGATGTGCCCCGGCCGGCGCGTTGAGGGCCGGTTACAGGCCCAGGTCGAGGGCGAGGCACGAGTAGTACTTCCATGAGCCCTCGGCGTCGTACGAGGCATCGCCCCTGCCCGGCGCGCCCTGAACCTCTTCGGTCATGTCCTCGAGGCGAACGCGCTCGGGGAGCCTGCCATAGCGTGCGCGCCGCGCCACTGCCGCGGCGGTGTCCGCCGCGAGTTCCTTGTTCATGACCCGTGCTCCATTTCGTCGATCGTCTTCTGGGTCACCGATCAGCACGGTGACGGATGAGAGGGTGTGCACACATGTGTCGCCGGATGGATCGGCGGGCGTCAGATGGTGACGGTCTTGTACTCGGTGTAGGTGCCGAGGCCCACCGCGCCGTACTCGCGGCCGATGCCGCTGGCCTTGAAGCCGCCGAACGGGCCGTCGAAGGCGCAGCATCAGAGGCGGTCGGCGTCGACGACGGCCTGCGCGAAGGTGGTCGGCGCCTCCTGCGGCAGGTTGTGGCCGATGTTCGCGATGGTGCGGTGGTCGTAGGGGCCGGTGAAGTGGTCGCGGTAGGCGGAGCCGTCACCGGCCGGGGTGAAGGGATCGAGGGCCGGGTCGAGGGTGATCGTGGGAACGTGGACCGGCGGCTGGGCGGCCAGCTGCGCCTCGTAGCGGCTGTAGCGGCGGTCCCCCTCGATCAGGCCGATGCGCCAGCGGTAGTTGTACAGGACGATGGCCGCGTAGTCGGGGTTCCTGAAGGCCTGGGCGGTGCGCTGGAAGGTGGCCTCGTCGAAGTCCCAGCCGGGTGAGACGAGCGTCCACACGTAGCGGCACAGGGCGATGCGTTCGTCGACGTTCTCCATCGCCTTCTTGCCGCGCTCGGTGGCGAAGTACCACTGGTACCACCAGTTGTGCTCGACGACCGCGGCGGCGGGCTCCTGCTGCGCCTTGACGTTGGTGACGAGGTAACCGCCGGTCGAGACAAGGGCCTTGACGCGCTCGGGCCACAGGGCCGCGATGATGTCGGCGGTGCGCGAGCCCCAGTCGAACCCGGCGAGCACCGCCTTCTCGATCTTGAGGGCGTCCATCAGGGCGACGATGTCGAGTGCGACGGCGGACTGCTCGGCGGTGCGGGGGGTGCGACGGGACAGGAAACGCGTGCTGCCGTGGCCGCGCAGATAGGGAACGATGACGCGGTACCCCAGGTCGGCGAGGAGCGGGGCGACGTCGACGTAGCTGTGGATGTCGTAGGGCCAGCCGTGCAGGCACAGCACGACCGGGCCGTGGGCGGGCCCGGCCTCGGCGTAACCGATGTCGAGGACGCCCGCCTTGACGTGCTTGAGCGTGCGGAACGCGGTGTGGGTGCCGGGGGTGACGGCGGGCACGGTGAGGGCGGGTGTGCCGCCCCGTGTACGCGAGGCCGTCGCGCCGCCCGCGGCGGACGCGGTGGTCTGCGGGCCGGTCAGCGAGACCGCGGCCGCGCCGGCGCCCAGGCCGACCGCCTTGGTGAACGTACGCCTGTTGATCATGAGAAACCCCTCCGTCGCGTGCTTCCGCTGGTCGCGTGTTTCCGGTGACCGGCCCCGCGGCCGGGAGATCTCCCGCTCGCACCCTCGGATGCGATGGCCGCCGCGGCTTGTGCTGCGACGACCCTCACACACGACGGCGTCACCTGTCAAACCGGTGACGACCGAAGTCACCTTGATCCGCACCCCGGTGAGTGCTCAAGGTGTTCCGGACTCAGCCGACACCCCAGGGAATGCAGGCTGCCCCCAACGGCTGTTTCCGCCCCCGGAGTTGCATGCCGCAGCTACACGCACACCGTCACCACCTTGACGGGTGACATGACGAAGCATCATGATGCCATCACCGTCTCAACCGGTGACGCACAGATCGGGCGCTCCCCGGACCTGAGACCAGACGAAACCTCGACCCGGACAGGGAGCCCCAGCCATGGCAGTCACCTACACCGCCCATGTCGACGTCGACGGAGAAGGCCGCAACGGCGGTCACGTCCGCTCCCTCGACGGCCTCCTGGAGACCCGGCTCGCCATCCCCAAGGAGCTCGGCGGCGCGGGCGACGCGACCAACCCGGAGCAGTTGCTGGCCGCCGGCTGGGCCGCCTGCTTCCTCGGCGCCCTGCGCCGCGCCGCCGCCACCCGCAAGATCCGGCTCACCAGCACGACCATCACCGCCGAGATCACGCTCACCCACGGCGACGACGGCGAGTTCTCCCTCTCCGCGGTCCTCAGCCCCGTCCTCGGCGGTGTGGATCAGGCGACCGCCGAGGAACTCGCGTACGCCGCCCACCAGATCTGCCCGTACTCCAAGGCCACGCGGGACAACATCCCCGTCACGCTCAACGCCTCCGGCGCCGCGGCCTGACCGGCCCCCTGACCGCGGGTCCCGTGCCTCTCCCCCTCCGGCGCGGGACCCGCCCCACTCACTCCGGACGGGAACGGACGAGGACATGCTCCCGATGACCCGAACCGCCCACCGCCCCACCAACCCGCCCCGGCACAACGGCAACGCATCCCCCGATTCCGGGGCCGCCGGGGAACTGCCCACGCTCACTGGCCGTGAATGGCCCACAGACACACGGGTCTGGAGCTGGGCGGTGACCGTTGTGCTGTTCGGGTACGGTCCGGCGGTTTCGAGCTTCGCCCGAGGGTGCAGGAACCCCCTTTTTTGACCGCCGACACGGCCTTCCAGGTTCGCCTTCGCCGTACTTGTGACGATCCCCCCGGGGCATTAGCCGCTACGGCGATCCAGGGTCGAAAGGGATCATGGCCTCTTCGCGGTGCACGTACGCTCGGGATGCGCGCGGCCGACCCGGGGGCGCGCCGGGCCTGTGCCCGAGGCGTTGGACGAAGGGATCGTTCCGCTGTGACGCGTGCTCATGAGGAAGAAGTCCTGGCCCGAATCGCCAAGGGGCTTGTCTACACCGAGTCGGAAGCGGCGTTCCAGGGCCCTCGGCGCCGCACCGAGCAGATCTTCGAGTACAACCACACACCACCGGGCGAAACGGAGAAGCGTCGGTCGCTGCTCGTCGCGATCTTCGGCTCGGTCGGTGAACGCACGGTGCTGCTGCCGCCGTTCCACGCCGGGTTCGGCAGTAACGTCCACATCGGCGACGACTTCTTCGGGAACGTGAACCTCACGTTCGTCGACGACGTGGACATCCGCATAGGCAACGGTGTCATGATCGCGCCCAGCGTGACACTGACCACGACGGGACACCCGGTGCATCCCTCACGACGCGCTGACTTCGGACGGTTCTCGGAACCGATCGTGATCGAGGACAAGGTGTGGATCGGCAGCAACGCGGTGGTCCTGCCCGGCGTTCGCATCGGATACGGGTCGGTCATCGGCGCCGGCAGCGTCGTCAGTCGCAGCATTCCCCCGATGACCGTCGCGGTCGGAACCCCTTGCCGGGTGGTCCGCCCCATCACGGACGAGGAGCTCAACACACGTACCGCCGGGCATTAGCGCTGGCGGCGGAGCTCCAGGACCACCGGCACCGTCGGTCGGGACGGAAAGGCACCTTGGACCTGACGGCCGGTCGGCAAGACCGGTCACCAGGCGGTGCCGACGGGCTCCCCACACCGCATCCGGACGTCCTGGTCAGGCAGCGATGCCTGGCTCTGATTTTCGGAGCGGCTCAACGCAGTCCTACGATCTTGACATGCGTGACAGAAACCCAGCAGCCGAGGAACTGCAGACCGCCCGGTTGTTGCTGCGGCGCCCAACCAAAGCCGATGTCGAAGCGATCTTCGCCATCCACCGCGATCCTGAGACGTGTTCCCACAATCCTTCCGACGCGCTCGGCCGGTTCGAGGAGGCTGAGGCCCTCTGTCAACGCTGGGACGACCAGTGGCAGCGGTACGGATACGGGTACTGGGTCGTCCGGCGTCATGGCTCTGCTCAGCAGCTCGGATTCTGCGGAATCAAGCCCATGGAATTGCACGGGGTACGAGTCCTGAACCTTTTCTACCGTTTTGCCACGTCGGCCTGGGGTCAAGGATTCGCTGGTGAAGCCGCAGCTGCGGTCACCACCTGGGCAGCCCATCAGCTGCCCGACCTCCCGCTGATCGCTCGTGTTCGACCAGCGAACGTTCCCTCCCAGCGCGTGGCGACACGCGCCGGGCTCAGCAGAGCGCCGCACCTCGACACAGAGGGGTACGACGGTTTCGACTGGATCTACGTCGCCCAACCGGCGAACTGGACCACGATCGGACCCGATCCTGAAGTAGGACTGCGAGACGCGAACGAAGCCCGCTAAGAGAGCGTTGGCACCGCTGCACGCCAAGAGCTCGGTCCCGGTGGCGTCGAAGTACAGAGTGAACAACGAGAGCCGGTCTGCTGCGACGATGATCCCAGTACGCAGTTGCTGGCCGCGGTGCCGCGCGAGGATCTCAACGGTCTCGTCGAGGCCGAAGGTCCGTCAGGCGGCGCTTCAACGTGGCGCTCGACCAGATGTGCCCCGCCCGCCAGTGTTGACACCGGCCAGCAGCGGGTGGCAAACCGGTTCGTTACGACGGTACGAGGGACGATCGCCATGACAAGGCAGCAGATCTTGTTCATCCAGGGCGGCGGCGCGGGAGCGCACGACGAATGGGACGACAAGTTGGTCGACAGCCTGAGGCGAGAGCTCGGGGACGAGCACGACGTCCGCTACCCGCGTATGCCCGACGAGGGCGACCCGAGTTACGCCCGGTGGAGCCCGGCGATCCGGCATGAGATGGCGGACCTTGAGGATGGCGCGGTCGTGGCCGGCCATTCGGTGGGCGGGACGATCCTCATCCACGCCGAGGAGCGGGAACGGCCGCCGAGTGCGCGTACGGCCCGTTCCATCACTGGGGGGACTTGTCGTCGCGTCGGCCCGCCAGCCGCAGTGTCGCAAGTGCCGCCATTCCCGCCATGATGCCGAAGGTGAGGGCGGCCGGGACGCCTTCGCCGAGTGGTGAGAACAGGTACACAGGGCCCCACACGGTGACCGTGTCGTCGATCGCCATGTGCAGCACCTGGCTCGCCAGCAGCCCCAGCACGGTTGCGCAGACCGCGCCTGCCGCCATCGCCGGCACCGTGGTCCGGGTGAGCAGCCCGGGCAGCAGCCGCAGCGCCCACCACACCACGGCCAGCATCAGCACGTCGGCGGCTCGGTACAGCAGCCAGTCGCCGAGCGGTGTGGTCGACGGGCCCGTCCAGGCGCCGAGCAGCAGCCACTGGCGCAGCAGGTCGCCCGGCTCGGACAGCAGCCCTCTGCCGCCGAACGAGGTCTGGATCCACGCCGCCACCGACTGGTACGAAAGGATCACCAGCGACAGCGCGATCACCGCGGTCCCTGCGCTCGCGGCCAGGCGGGCGGCGCGCGGCGGCACACTGTGCCGGGGAAGCGGGTCCTCACCCTTGGCGGTGATACGGGCCACGAGCACCGTGAGCGGGGCGGTCAACAGCGCTGCGAAGACCACGACCGGCCCGCTCGACGCGATCACCCCCGCCAGCTGCGGCAGGACCCGGTAGCTGCCGTGCCCCCGGGATGCGATCAGCCAGGGCGCGGATACCGTCACGGCCAGCGTTCCGGCCACCGGGCCCCAGGCCCACAGCGCGAGCAGCGTGGCCGGCGTACGGCCCTGTGTCGGCGGAATCCTGCGGACCAGAAGCAGCGCGCCGGCGACGAAGAACACGAAAACCGCCACGAATCTGATCTGCATCGCCGTGCTGTACAGACCGGCGTACTGGGTACCGCCGCTCAGGGCCCCGTCCCCGCCCGTGCTCGCCGGCCCGTCGGACAGCAGCGCCATCGGGGGGTCGTACGACCAGGGTGCGAGCCATCGCCGGAGTTCGCCCGCTGACTGCACGTCGAACACGCTCGTGGTACCGCGGAGTTGCAGTGCCTGCACGCTCGCCCCCGCCCACCACAGCAACAGTGTGATCAGCAGGCCTCCGACCAGTGCCGGTATCACCGCTCGCCGATATGTCATTGCCTTCCCCGCCCTGGCCCCGTGTTCGTGAGTGTTTCGATCAGCCGAAGAGTAGAGGGTGATGATCGATCGCGGCACGGCCGGCCGCAGGCGGACCGTGCCCTGTCGCACGTCTTTCAGACGTGTCGGGATCCGCATGAGGAAGGCGAGTGGGACGCGGCGGAGGCGGCGAGAAGCGTCGCGGCGGCGAGGCTGCCCCAGAGGGCGGCCGGGCCGTGGGGTGCGAGAGTGGTGATGACCGCCGGGGAGACAGCGAGGCCGAGGCCCGTGGAGAGCTCGAAGCGGGCGAGTGCACGTCCCAGGACATGGGCCGGGGCGAGGTGGGTGACGAGCGCGGTGGCGCTGCCGGCGTAGATGATCTCGCCGATGGTGCAGAGTACGGACACCGCGGCGACGGCGGGGGCAGCCCAGCCGTGTCCCAGTGAGGTGGCCACGAGGAAGCCGAGGTAGGACGCGGCGAGTACCACGCCGGCCAGAGCCAGCACGGTCTGCCGGGAGAAGCGGCGGGACATCAGGACGGTGACCGGGACCTGCAGGGTGACCACCAGCACCGTGTTGGCCACGAAGATGGCTGCCGACCACACCGGGGACGCGTGCACCTGTGTCACCAGGACCAGAGGCAGGGCGATCTCGGGGACGTTGAGGCAGAAGACGTAGACCACGTTGGCGGCCAGCAGCGCGCGCATCCGGGGCGCGGGCCCGTCGTCCCCGTCCTCGACCGGGGTGGCGGCCGGATGCGCGCGCAGCTGGACCGACCACGCCAGGGCCGCCGCAGTGAGATAGGCGAGCCCGGTGACGACTGCGAGCGCCTGCAACGCGGTGGTGCCGCCCGCCAGGCAGGCGGTGGCGATGAGCGCGCCCACGCCCAGCCCCGCGTTGCGCAGGGCGCGGCCTCCCGCGAGAGCGGCGTCGCGGTCGCGGCCGTGGGCGACCGTGGCCACGAGAGCCGCGTGGGCGGCCGGCCATGCCTGGTTGCCGATGCCGAGGAGGAGCGCCGCCGTCGCGAACAGCCAGACGTGCCCCGCCGGGGTGGCCAGCAGCAGCGCCACGCCCAGCACCCGCACCAGCATCGACGCTGCCACGACCGTGCTGCGTGCGCCCCGGTCCAGCCAGCGGCCCACCGCGGGCATGCACCCCAGGCCCGCGACGACGCCGACCGTCATGGCGATGCCGGTGACCGGCGCGGACAGCCTGAGCACCGTCACGCCGTAGAGCAGCAGAAAGGGCCGCAGCAGGCCGGTGCCGAGCGCGTCGACGGCCAGGGCGACGGCATAGCGGGGGCCTCCGGAGGCACGGACGAGGGCGCGGGGCCGGCTCTTGGTGGTGGTTGCCATGGCGTCAAACGGTGCGTTCGGCCGCCGGGCCGGTCACGTCGGTTGACGGACACCGTCAACCGACGCCGTCGCCGGCCGTCCGGTCGGTGATGATGCGGGGATGACGTTGAGGATCGACATCAGCGGCCTGCCGTCCGAGCAACTGCGGTTCGCCGCCTCTCCGCTGGCCGAGCTGACCGCGATGCTGCACGTGCTGGCCGAACCCGGGCACCATCCGCAGTTCGCCGGCTGGGCCGGGGACGTCTGGGCCGGGCTGCGGCCGGAGCTGGCCGAGCGGCTCAGGGAGGCGGAGTTCCTCTGGCGTTCCTCGCAGGCCGACTTCCTGATCCCCGCCCGGCCTCGGCCGACCCTCGCCGAGGAGTTGGACGACGTGGACCGGATCGACGACGAGACGTATGTGACCGCCGCGCTGGTCACCACGTGCGGCAGCAACCGGGTCCACTTCGCGGCGTCGTCGCCGCTCACCGACGCGGCGGCGCGCGAGCGGGCCCTGGACGTGGCCCAGGCCCGCGGCGCGCTGCAAGAGGCCTTCGCGGAACGGCTGCTCGCGGACCCGGCCGCTGTGCGGGCGCGGGTGCGCCAGACGCTCGAACAGTGCGCCGAGGCCTTCTTCGACGCCGCCTGGGCGGGCGTCGCGGTGCGGCTCGCCACCGACCTGCGTGTGAAGAACGACCTGCTGAAGCGCCAGGGCATCGGGGCGGCACTCGCGTCGGTCTCCGGCGCGGTCACCCTGGCACCGGACGGCGACTGCATCGTCGTGGACAAGGTGCAGGACAAGGCGACCGCCGCCCACGGCTCCGGGGTCACCTTCATCCCCAGTGTCTTCGGCCGTCCGCACCTGGTGGCGGTGCACGCGCCCGGGTGGCAGCCGGTGGTGCAGTACCCCGTGGCCGAGCCGAGTCCGTCGGAGCCGGTGTCGCTGGAGACGGTCACCCTGCGGCTGGAGGCCCTCGCCCATCCGGTACGGCTGCGGCTGCTGCGCACCCTGGCCCGCGGCCCGCACACCACCAGTGAGCTGGCCCACGCCTGGGAACTCTCCCGCCCCGAGGTCTCCCGCCACCTCGCCGTCCTACGCCGCGCGGGCCTGCTCACGGCCCGGCGGGACGGTCGCTACGTCCGCCACACCCTCAATCTGCCCGATCTGACGGCACTGGGCGCCGACCTGCTGGCGGCGGTGCTGCGCTGAGTGGCTCCGGTCTGCGAGAACGCGGGCGACCGCCGCCTTCGCGGCGCCGCCCTCACGAGCGCTTCGGCGGTCGGATCCACCCCAGGGACCGTTCGACGGCGCGCTGCCAGCATTCGTACTCGCACTCCCGCCGTTCGGCTTCCATGTCCGGCAGCCACTGGGCGGCCCGGTGCCAGTTGCGGCGCAGGACCTCCAGATCCGGCCAGTAGCCGGCCGCGAGACCGGCGGCGTAGGCCGCGCCCAGCGACACCGTCTCGGCGACCAGGGGCCGGACCACGGGAACGTCGAGCACATCGGCCAGGATCTGCATCAGCAGGTGGTCGGACGTCATGCCTCCGTCCACCTTGAGTTGCTCCAGAACGAACGGGGAGTCGGCGTTCATGGCGTCGACGACCTCGCGTGTCTGCCAGCCGGTGGCCTCCAGCGCGGCCCGGGCCAGATGGCCCTTCGTGATGTACGACGTGAGGCCGACGATGACGCCCCGTGCGTCGCTGCGCCAGTGCGGTGCGAACAGACCGGAGAACGCGGGGACGATGTAGCAGCCGCCGTTGTCCTCGACGGTGCGCGCCAGCGTCTCGATCTCGGGTGCGCTGTTGATCAGGCCGAGACGGTCGCGGAACCACTGGACCAGCGAGCCGGTGACGGCGATCGGGCCTTCCAGGGCGTAGACCGCCTGCTGGTCCGCGATCTTGTACGCGACGGTCGTGAGGAGCCCGTGGCGCGAGCGGACGACGTCGGTGCCGGTGTTCATCATCAGGAAGCTGCCGGTCCCGTAGGTGCATTTCGCCTCGCCGGGCGAGAAGCAGGTCTGTCCGAACAGGGCCGCCTGCTGGTCGCCGAGGGCGGCCGTGAGGGGAACGCCCGGGAGCACCGTGCGGGCCTCGCCGTAGCTCGCGGACGAGGGCCGGATCTCCGGCAGCATCGGGCGCGGCACGCCGAAGAAGTCCATCAGCCCTTCGTCCCAGGTCAGCGTCCGGAAGTCGATGAGCATGGTGCGGCTGGCGTTGGTGGCGTCGGTGATGTGCAGGCCGCCGTCCGTACCGCCGGTGAGGTTCCAGATCAGCCAGCTCTCCATGGTGCCGAACAACACCTCGCCGTCCCTGGCGCGCCGCTCCAGCCCGTCGACGTGGTCGAACAGCCAGCGGATACGGGGCGCGGAGAAGTAGGTCGAAGGGGGGAGGCAGCAGCGTTCGAGGAAGAACTCGTCTCCGGGCTGTTTCCTCAGGTCCTCGACGAGCGGGGCGGTGCGGGTGTCCTGCCAGACGATCGCCCTGCCGAGCGGGACGCCGGTGCGCCGGTCCCAGATCACCGTCGTCTCGCGCTGGTTGGCGATCCCGATGGCGGAGATCTGCTGCGCGTCGATCCGGGCGTTCGACAGTGCCTCGGGTACGACGCGTTGGAGATTGCGCCAGATCTCGACGGCGTCGTGCTCGACCCAGCCGGGACAGGGGAAGTACTGCTGGTGCTCCCGTTGGGCGACCGACGTCAGCCGCCCGGCGTGGTCGAACAGGATGCATCGTGTGGAGGTGGTGCCCTGGTCGATGGACATCACATACCGCTCAACCATGATCGGACCTGCCTTCCGATGGGCCGCGGAGGTGCTGGGACCTACCAGCGGGCCGCGCCCAGGTCTCTGGAGATCGCGCGTGCCGCCTCCCGCAGCACGGTGATCAGGGCCGACTGGGGCCGGCCTTTGGTGTCACAGATCCGTTCGACGGGGCCGGACACTCCGATCGCGCCCACGACGAGACCGCCGTGCCCCCGGATCGGCGCGGCGATTCCGGCTTCGCCCATGCTCAGCTCCTGGACTTCGGCGCCCCAGCCGAACTCTCGTATCCTGCCGAGGGCCCGGTTGAGCTGCTGCGGCTGAACCAGGGTGTGCCGGGTGTACGCCTCCAGTCCGGCCTCCAGCAAGGGGTCGACGGGCGTGGCCCCGAAGGCCAGCAGGACCTTGCCGAGCGAGGAGGCGTGCAGCGGCAGCAGTGCGCCCACGTCCAGGGTCTGGAGGGTGTCGTCCGGCCGGAAGACGTGGTGGATGACGAGCACCTTGCCCTCCAGGGGGGTGCCCAGGCGGACGGCTTCCCCGCTGCGGCCGGCCAGGGCGTCGGCCCAGTTGATGGAGCGGGAGCGCAGCTCGTTGACGTCGAGGTAACTGGTGCCCAGGTGCAGCAGAGCCGCCCCGAGCTGGTATTTCCCGGTCGCCGCGTCCTGCTCCACGAAGTCCACGTGTTGCAGGGTGCGCAGAATGCCGTGGGCGGTGCCCTTGGCCAGCCCCAGCGAGGACGCCACCTCCCCCAGCCCCAGCCGACGAGAGCCGCCGGCGAGCAGACGCAAGATCGCCGCTGCCCGTTCTATGGACTGGACTGGGCTGGCTACCACGAAGCGATAGTAGTCCGAAAATCTCCCCTTTTGGACTGCCGTTCGGTAATGCCGACCGCCATTCGTTGACTGGCCCCATTTCCCTCCATAGCGTGCCATGACGCCCGGCCTGTACGCGACCACGCTTCCCAGGAGGAGGACACATGGCAGCAGCGCAGCTCGACGCCGCGCCTCGCGCGGAAGTCGAACACATCTTTCCGCTCCCCCACATCCCGGGGGCCGTTCCGGCGGTGCGCCGGCGCGTGCGCGCAGCCCTCGCCGACTGGGACCTGACCGCAGACGTCGCCGAAGACGTGCTGCTGATCGCCTCGGAACTGCTCACCAACGCGATCGTCCACGCCCTGCCCCCGGCGACGCTGACGCTCTCGCGGAGTGAGGGGGACCGGTGCAGAGCCGTCCGCGTCGAAGTCACCGACAGGGGGCCCGCGACCCCGGCGGGACTGTCGGCCCATGCTGTCGACCCGGACGAGCACGGCCGGGGCCTCGGCATCGTCACCGCCCTGTCCGCTCGGTGCGGCATACGAGTGACCGCCGACGGGACCAGTCGGTGGGCCGAGGTGCGGTTCGGCCGGGGCTGAGGTCGGTCACCCTCAGGGACGGCGTGAGCCGGGCGAGTCACGCGGGCATCCCGACCAGGTCTCTCCGTGCCCTCCTGCGCGGGGACGGTCCCGGCCGCCGGGGGGACGACCGGGGCATCACTGTCATCGAGGACGCACTCGGCAACCCGGGGTCGCGCGGGTCCGGACGAGGTTCTCGGCAGTTCCCGGGCCGTCGTGCAGCGCCGCGCACAGGGCGTAGGCGCTCTGGGGTCGCGCCTACGCGGGGGGACGTTGCCGATGCGGGACAGGCAGGGCTTCGGGACCTGTGGGACGGTGTGCATACGGGTGCGCGGGCGCGGCCCTCACGCCCATCCGTTCCAGGAGGCCGGTCATGGGCGAAATGATCAGCACCGATGTCGGTGAGTTCTGGGTCGAGCGCCGAGGTGAAGGACCCGACGTCCTGCTCATCGCTGGTCTGAGCGACCCCGCCGAAGTCTGGCAGGCACAGCTCGACGGCCTCGCCGACCGCTACCGGCTCACCGCCTATGACAACCGCGGCGCCGGGCGTACACCGCTGCCCGAGGGCGCCCTGTCGGTGCCAGGGATGGCCGAGGACGCGGCCGCGGTGCTGGGCGCACTGGGCATCCCGGCCGCCCATGTCGCGGGTTTCTCAGGGGGCAGCCGCATCGCCCAGGAGCTGGCGCTCAAGGATCCCGGTCTCGTCCGCAGCCTCGTCCTCATGAGCACGTGGGCCCGTCCCGACGCCTACTTCCGGTCGGTGACCGGGTTCTGGCACTGGATGGCCGAGCGCGCCCCGAGCGAGCGCGCCATGCTGGAGGCGTTCCTGCTGTGGATCTACACACCCCGGGCGCACGCCGACGGCACGGTCGACCGGATCATCGAGGAGACGCTGGCCTTTCCGCATCCGCAGTCCGTCGAGGCCTTCCAGCGCCAGCTCGCCCCGTTCCGCACCCACGACACGCTCGACCGCCTGGGGGAGATCACCGCGCCGACCCTGGTCCTGGCCGGTGAACTGGACATGGTCGCACCGCCACGCCTCGGCCGCGAGGTCGCCGAGCGGATCCCGGATGCCAGGTTCGAAATCCTGCCCGGCGAGGCCCACCAGCCGTTCCAGGAGGTCCCCGACCTGTTCAACACACGGGTCGACGCCTTCTGGCGGCAGGTCGCGCGTCACTGAGAGGCATCGAGCCCAAGGCTCTTGCGGGTGTTCGGTGCAACTGATGAACACCCGGCTTGCGAGGGACCGGAATTGGTGGCCTCAGGGCCACCCGCAACGGCCCCGTGCGCGGCCTCGGCGGGCCCTCGGCCGCAATCCCACCGCGGCTCGAACACCAGGAGCCGACCATGTTCGGGCAGGCGCTCACACGCCCCTCCAAGCCTTCGCAAAACCGGCTCTGACCTGGTGTTTTTCGGTGATTCGCCTAGGGTGGGGAGGTCTGCGCGACATTACTCGGAGGGGGACTTCATGAGTGAGAAAGCTGTCCAGTACGACGCCACCCACATCCAGGTCCTGGAGGGGAGGGAAGCCATCCGGAAGCGGCCCGGGATGTACGTCGGCTCGACCGGCGAACGCGGCCTGCACCAGCTGGTGTTCGAGGTCACCGACCGGGCGGTGGACGAGGTCCTGGCCGGCCGCGCCGGCTCCGTCGACGTCACCCTCACGCCCGACGGTGGCGTGCGTGTCACGGACGACGGTCCGGGCGTCCCGGTCGAGGCTGCCGGGGACACCGGCAGTCCCGGTCTCGAAGCACTGCTGACCCGTACGTGCGCAGGGGCGGAACCCGGCGGCCGCCACACCACGGCCGTGCGCATCGTCGCCCTCGGGCCCGCCGTCACCAACGCCCTGTCGAGCCGACTGACGGCCGAGGTCCGGCGCTACGGAGTGCGCTGGGTCCAGGAGTACACACGCGGCGTCGCGGTCACACCGCCGACGGCCGCGGGGCCGGCGACCGGAAGCGGGACCACCATCGCCTTCCAGCCCGACGCCGGCATTTTCGAGACGACGGAGGTCTCGTACGCCGTACTGGCACAGCACTTCAGGGAACTCGCCTTCCTGAACCGCGGCCTGGACGTCACGCTGACCGACGAGCGCCCACCGGGCGAGCCGCGGTCGGAACGCTTCCGGTTCCCGGGCGGGGCAGCGGACTTCGTCGCCTTCCTCGACGCGGAGGCAGGGACTCCCCTGCACCGAGACGTCATCTGCTTCGAACGGACGGACCCGCGGATGGAGGGGACCATGGAGGTGGCCCTGCGCTGGTGCGACTCCCCCGAGGAGCGGATCCGCGGCTTCGCCAACAGCCGGGCCACTCTGGAGGGCGGCACGCATGAGGCGGGATTCCGTGCGGGGGTGACCGCCGCGGTCAACGCGTACGCGCGACAGCGGCGGCTGCTGACGGCGGCGGACCCTGATCTCACCATCGACCGCATCGGCGAGGGCCTGACAGCGGTCGTGTCGGTGAAGCTGGACTGTCCCGAGTTCCAGGGCGCCACCCGAGGCAGGCTGAGTGGCGCCGTGATACACGACTGCGTCGCGACGGCCGTCCAGGAACACCTCGGCGCGTGGCTCGAGGAACAGGAGGACGCGGCCGGGGCCGTGATCGGCCGGATCCTCCAGGGCGCCCGCCGGAGCTGAGCAGCAGCCCACCCTCGTGCGTTGCCGTCCCGGGCGAGAGCCGGGGCATCCTGCCGCTCGCCCGGGAGCGGCGGCCTGCCGTCTCCCGGTAGGGCAGTGGCGGGGGCCCGGCGATCGGCTCACCCGGCGGCGGTGGCGAACGCCACGCGCCGGCCGGCCCGGCAGGCCGGAAGGCGAGAGCGATGGTCAGGGCCGGCCACCTGCCGCCGGTCGTGCGTCCGATCACGACCGGCGGCCGACAACGGCGGCCTCAGGGCCGTACCGTCGGCCGGTCGCAGGGCGGACGACCGCGACTGGCTGTGCCCTTGCGTCACGGCGTTCCTCACCCGACCCGGATGCCCACGATGCACGTGTCGTCGTCGGTGTCCGACTTGCTGTACGTCAGCAGGCGGTCCAGCTGCTGGTCGAGTGTGCTGGGGGCCGTGCGGGCGGTGGTCAGCAGATGGGTCAGGGACTCCTCCACCGACCGGTCGCGGCGCTCGATCAGGCCGTCCGTGTACATCAACAGGGTGTCCTCGGCGGCCAGTTGGATCTCGGTCTCCTCGTACACGGCCTCGGGCACCGCTCCGAGGAGCATTCCCTTGACCAAGGGCAGGGGCGCCGCCTCCGCGTCCCGGACGAGCACAGGCGGCAGGTGGCCCGCCCTGGCCCAGCGCAGCGTCCGCCGGACCGGGTCGTACAGACCGCACACCGCCGTCGCGGTGACGGCGCCCGTCAGATGGTGCGCCACGATGTTGAGCCACGACAGCAGCTGGCCCGGGCCGGCGCCGGTCACCGCCAGGCCGCGCAGCGCGTTGCGCAGGACGACCATGCTGGTGGCGGCCTCGATGCCGTGGCCGGCCACGTCTCCCACGCACAGCAGCACGAGCCGGGACGGCAGGACGACGGCGTCGTACCAGTCGCCGCCGACCAACTGCTCGGTCTCCGCGGGCCGGTAGCGGACGGCCACCTGGAGACCGGGCACCTGCAACGGCGCCTGAGTCGGGGGCATGATGGCGTGCTGCAACTGCAGCGTCAGCCGGTTGCGTTCGGTGGCCTGCTGCTCGGTGTGCGCCAGTTGGTCGCGCGTGGCGGCGAGTGCCACCTCGGTCCAGTGCTGGGCCGAGATGTCCTGGCAGGCGCCGCGGATCCGGAGGAGCCGATCGTCGGTGTCGAGCACGGGTTCGGCGACGATCCGGATGTGGCGGGTCACCCCGTCCGGCCGCTGCAGCCGGAAGGCCGCGGCCGCCGGCCGCCGCTGGTGCAGCAGCGTGCGCAGGAAGCGACGGATGGAGACGCCGTCGTCCGGGTGTGCATGGGCGGGCAGTTCTTCCAGGGGCACCGGGGTGCTCGACTGCGGGCGCCCGTAGAGGTCGAACAGCTGCCCGTTCCAGGTGATCTCACCGGTCAGCACGTTCTCCTCGAAGCCGCCGATGCGGCCGAGACGCTGGGCGTGCTGCAGCAGGCTCGCCAGTCGCGCCGTCTCGTCCTCGATGCGCCAGATGAGGAGTACGGCGCTGCCGTGCCGGCTGATGCTGATGTCGGCGACCGCCGAGAGGGGGACCTGGTCGACGAGGGCGGTGAGGTTCATCCGGTGGGTCCTGAAGGGCTCTCCGGTGGCGTACACGCGCTCGATGCGCTGGAACAACTCGCTGTCCCCGGCGGCCATCGGGTAGGCCGCGAGAAGCAGCGCACCGTTGACGACCGCCCGCGGCCGGCCGGCCGGGTCCAGGAAACGGCTGTTCACGTGCTGGATGCGGAAGTCCACCAGGTGCCCGGCGCCGTCCAGGTGCGGCACCAGGACCAGGGCGGGATCGTGCAGCCCGTCGGCCAGGTCCATCAACTCCGCGGCGTCCGGCAGGACGCGCGGCTCCTGGCCCCCGCCGTGCAGCGACGTGTACGTCTCGAGCGTGTGGGCGCACAGCTCGGCCAGGGCCTCGACCTGGCGGAGGATCTGCGGGGGCTGCGGCCCCAGGGGGGTCGGCCAGGCGATCTCCAGCACGCCGTGGATGCGCCCTCCGGTGCCGGCGGGCAGGGCGGCCCTGCCACCGTCCGGATGGTGGTGCAGTCCGATGCTGGGCAGTCCCGTCTCCCTGAGGGCGGTGATCCACTGCCCTTCGCGCTCGGTGAGGCCCCGCCGGGCCACCGTCACCACGTCCGGTGGGACGTAACGCCAGCGCGCGGCCTCGGCCGGTGAGAAACCGGCGCTGCCCGCCAGGGTGAGCGAGCCGTCGGCACCCGCGGCCCAGATGGCCACGGCCACCGCGCCGAGGGGACGCAGCGCCTGCTCCAGCAGGGCGTCGGCGACGGCCTGGGTGTCGTCCGCGGCCAGCACGCCGCTCTCGGCCGCGCGCAGGCGTATGGCGGCCGACTCGGCCTCCGCTTCGTCGGCGGCCCTGGTCGCGGCGAGGAACGCGTCCGTCACCTCGGACATCCGGTCCCGGGCGGCCTGGTTGATGACGTCGACGGCGAGTTCCAGGGGCGTGACCTGGGCCTGCTCGGCCAGCTCGGCGAGTTGCCGGGCGGCCTGGGCGGGCCCGCACTTCAGCCGTTCGACCAGGATGCCCTTGGCGAGCTCGATCAGGGCACGCCCTTCGGCCTCCGCCTGGGCGGCCCGCACCTCCCGGCTGAGACGTTCCACGGTGGCCGCGAGTCTGCCCACCGGAGAGGCGGGCGAGACGCCCGAGAGGTCCGCGTGCGGCCCGTCGGGAGTCACCGACAGGGCATCGGCCGTCGACGACAGCCCGTCGGGATCCACCGATGGGGAGGAGGACGCCGGGTCAGCGGCGGATTCGAGCTTCGGCTCACCGCCCTGACCCGGTTCGCTCGGATGCTCGGACATGCTCACTGTGTGGATGCTCCTCGGCTGGAGAGCCCTGGGGCGCGGAAGGACAGGCGCTGCGGGGCGCCCGGCCCGCCGGTGTGCGGGACGGGCGCCGGCGTACTCATGCGGGCAGCCAGCGCCGGACGCAGGCGATGAGGTCGCGCGTGTCGACGGGCTTGGTGACGTAGTCGCTGGCGCCCGAGGCGAGGCTCTTCTCCCGGTCGCCGGGCATCGCCTTCGCCGTGACGGCGATGATGGGCAGTTCGGCGTACTGCGGCATCCTGCGGATCTCGGCCGTCGCGGTGTAGCCGTCCATCTCCGGCATCATCACGTCCATCAGCACGAGCGCGACGTCCGGGTTGTTCAGCAGCGTCTCGATGCCCTTGCGCCCGTTCTCGGCGTGCAGGACACGGAAGCCGTGGAGCTCCAGGATCCCGCTGAGCGCGAAGAGGTTGCGCGCGTCGTCGTCGACGACGAGGACGGTGCGGCCCGCCGCCTCGTCGACGAGGGGCGGCGTCGGGTGCTGCGGTTCCTCGGGCCGGACGAGGGACAGCACGTCCCCGGGTTCCTCGGCGGACAGGTGCAGGGCGATGCGCTCGCGCAGTTCGTCGAGACTGGACAGGAACTCCAGCGCCCCGCCCGCCGAGCGGGACCGCAGTGCCTCGTCGAGGGACACATCCGTGGGGTGGCTGCTGTGCACCAGCACCGGCACGCTGGCCAGCGCCGAGTCGCCCCCCAGGGCCCGGAGGAACCGGGACGCCTCGCCGTCGGGCATGCCCAGTTCCAGGACGACGCAGTGGCACGGTTCGGCCGCGAGGGCGCCGGCCGCCTCCTGCGCACCGACGGCGGTGATGATGTCGACCGCGGGCCGCTGCCCACCGTCGTCGCGGCCGTGTGTCAGGTCCGCGACGACGCTCTCCGCGACGAGGGTCAGCAGACCCCGGGGCCGCTCCTCCACGACGAGCAGCCGCCGGGGCCGCGGTCCGGGCCCGATCCGGGGCACCGGCACCGGGTGGGACGCCCCTTCGGGCAGGGGCTCGGCCGAGGCCCGGTCCGGAGTCCTGCCGTGGCTGAGCACCTCCTCGAAGTCGGGGCGGGCCACGGGCAGGAAGAGCGTGAACGTACTGCCCTGTCCGGGCGTGCTGTCCACCGTCACGGCGCCTCCGAGCAACTGGGCGATCTCCCGCGTGATGGACAGACCGAGACCGGTGCCGCCGTACTTCCGGCTCGTCGTGCCGTCCGCCTGCTGGAAGGCGCCGAAGATCGTCTCCAGGTGCTGCTCCGGGATGCCGATGCCGGTGTCCTTCACGCGGAAGGCCACCACGGCGCCGCCCCGGATCACACCCTCCGGCACCTCGCCGTCCGCCGCGGGCTCGATGCCGAGCTCCACGCCGCCCTGCTCGGTGAACTTCACGGCGTTCGACAGGAGGTTGCGCAGCACCTGGCGCAGCCGGGAGTCGTCCGTGAGCAGGTCCGCGGGTGCGCCGGCAGCGGTCGTCACCGTGAACTCCAGGCTCTTCTGCGTCGTCATCGGCCGGAAGGTGGCCTCGACGTACTCGATGAGCTGCCGCAGCGTCACCCGCTCGGGCGTGACGTCCATCTTCCCCGCCTCGACCTTCGACAGGTCGAGGATGTCGTTGATCAGCTGCAGCAGGTCCGAGCCGGCGGAGTGGATGATCTGCGCGTACTCGACCTGCTTGGGCGTGAGGTTGCGCGACGGGTTCTGGGCCAGCAACTGGGCGAGGATGAGCAGGCTGTTGAGCGGGGTGCGCAGCTCGTGGCTCATGTTCGCCAGGAACTCCGACTTGTACTTGGAGGCCAGCGACAGCTGCTGGGCACGGGTCTCCAGTTCCTGCCGCGCCTGCTCGATCTGCAGGTTCTTCGCCTCGATGTCCCGGTTCTGGGTCGCCAGCAGCGAGGCCTTCTCCTCCAGTTCCGCGTTGGAGCGCTGGAGTTCCTCCTGCTGCACCTGCAACTCCGTGGAACGGGCCTGGAGTTCGGCCGTCAGGCGCTGCGACTCGACCAGGAGCTCGTCGGTACGGGCGTTGGCCACGATGGTGTTGAGGTTGACGCCGATGGTCTCCATCAGCTGCGTGAGGAAGTCCCGGTGGATCTCGGTGAAGGCTGCGACCGACGCCAGCTCCATGACGCCGAGGACCTGGCCCTCGACCACGATGGGCAGCAGCACGAGCGCGGTCGGCACCACCTGGCCGAGCCCCGAGGAGATGGTCACGTAGCCGGGCGGCAGCTCGTCCACCGTGATGGTGCGCCGACTGCGTGCGGCCTGGCCGACCAGGGTGCGGCCGAAGGCGATGCGGGTGGGCCGGCTGCTGTCCTCCGGATAGCCGTAGGAGCCGACGAGGCGCAGTTCGGGACCGTCGTCGCCGTCCTCGGCCAGGTAGAAGGCGCCGTACTGTGCCGACACCAGGGGGACCAGCTCGTCCATGATGAGCTCGGCGACCACGGGCAGGTCGCGCTGGCCCTGCATCAGGCCGGAGATCCGGGCGAGGTTGGTCTTGAGCCAGTCCTGCTCCTGGTTGGCGCGGGTGGTCTCGCGCAGGGACTCCACCATGGAGTTGATGTTGTCCTTGAGCTCGGCGACCTCGCCGGACGCCTCCACGGTGATCGAACGCGTCAGATCGCCCTCGGCGACGGCGCTCGCGACCTCGGCGATCGCGCGGACCTGCCGGGTGAGGTTTCCCGCCAGCTCGTTCACGTTCTCCGTCAGGCGCTTCCAGGTGCCCGAGACGCCCTCCACCTCGGCCTGTCCGCCGAGGCGTCCCTCGGTGCCGACCTCACGGGCGACCCGGGTGACCTCGTCGGCGAACGCCGACAACTGGTCGACCATCGTGTTGATCGTCGTCTTCAGTTCGAGGATCTCACCGCGGGCGTCCACGTCGATCTTCTTCGACAGGTCACCCTTGGCCACCGCGGTCGTCACCAGCGCGATGTTGCGCACCTGACCGGTGAGGTTGTTGGCCATCGAGTTGACGTTGTCGGTGAGGTCCTTCCAGGTTCCCGCCACGTTCGGCACGTGCGCCTGTCCGCCGAGACGTCCCTCGGTGCCGACCTCGCGGGCGACCCGGGTGACCTCGTCGGCGAAGGCCGACAGCGTGTCGACCATCGTGTTGATGACCTCGGCCAGCGCGGCGACCTCGCCGGCGGCCTCGACGGTGATCCGCTGCGACAGGTCGCCGCGCGCCACGGCGGTGGCGACCTGGGCGATGGAGCGGACCTGGCCGGTCAGGTTCGACGCCATCACGTTGACGTTGTCGGTGAGGTCCTTCCAGGTCCCCGACACACCGCGCACCTGGGCCTGTCCGCCGAGGCGCCCTTCGGTGCCGACCTCGCGGGCGACCCGGGTGACCTCGTCGGCGAAGGCGGAGAGCTGGTCGACCATCGTGTTGATGGTGTTCTTCAGCTCCAGGATCTCGCCGCGGGCGTCGACGGTGATCTTCTGGGAGAGGTCGCCCTTGGCGACGGCGGTCGCCACCAGCGCGATGTTGCGGACCTGGCCGGTGAGGTTGCCCGCCATGAAGTTCACCGAGTCGGTGAGGTCGCGCCAGGTGCCCTTGACGCCCTTGACGTCCGCCTGTCCGCCGAGGCGTCCTTCGGTGCCGACCTCGCGGGCGACCCGGGTGACCTCGTCGGCGAAGGCGGAGAGCTGGTCGACCATCGTGTTGATGGTGCTCTTGAGCTCCAGGATCTCACCGCGGGCGTCGACGGTGATCTTCTGGGAGAGGTCGCCCTGCGCCACCGCCGTGGTCACCTGGGCGATGGAGCGGACCTGGCTCGTGAGGTTGCCCGCCATGTGGTTCACGGAGTCGGTCAGTTCGCGCCACACGCCGGCCACGCCCGGCACCTGGGCCTGTCCGCCGAGGCGCCCTTCGGTGCCGACCTCGCGGGCGACCCGGGTGACCTCGTCGGCGAACGCCGACAGCTGGTCGACCATCGTGTTGACGGTCTCCTTCAGCTGGAGGATCTCGCCGCGGGCGGGAACGTCGACCTTCTGGGAGAGGTCGCCCTTGGCCACCGCCGTGGCCACCTGGGCGATGTCGCGGACCTGGGTGGTCAGGTTGCCCGCCATGGCGTTGACCGAGTCCGTCAGGTCGGCCCAGGTGCCCGAGACACCCGGCACCTCCGCCTGCCCGCCGAGCGTCCCCTCGGTGCCGACCTCGCGGGCCACCCTGGTGACTTCGGAGGTGAACACGGACAGCTGGTCCACCATGCCGTTGAAGACCTTGGCGATGTCGCCCATGAGGCCGTCGGCGTCATCCGGCAGGCGGGTGCCGAAGTCCCCGTCCCGTACAGCTGTCAGGCCGGTCAGGAGCCGCCGCAACTCCTGATCGCCCGGCACAGCATCGACGACCCCGGTGCTGTTGCTGGTCATGCGCACCCTCGTTCCGCTCCCCAAGAGCCCTCGAGGCCGAGGACTCGGAACTCACCCGGACCCCGTCGGCGGCCCGGCTGTCGTCCGTGCATTTCCGCAGTTCACGGATCTGCGCGATGAGAAAATACGCCGCAGGTTAACCCACGTCTCGAGCGCGGAACAAAGCATGTGGCCAAGTTCGTAGCCCTGAGAATTCAAGCTGACTGGATCATGCATGCACGTGCGAAACAGGGGTACTGGGGAAGGTTTCGGCGCCGCGGGAAAGAAGAAGGACGCCTTCGGATCGCGCGTCCTGTTGCCCTTGGCCGGACTTGTCGGAATCGCACTGGACGAACCGGCGCAGACGTCGAAGTAGCTCCTTGCACCACAGATCTCGGCATGCCGCGTCAAACCGTGCACGGGGCCGTCAGGTCGTCCGTCAACTGCCCACCAGGACAACTCCAGCCGACCCTGGTTCGTGGGCGATATGTCAAGATCAGGCGTTATGAAGTGACTCCGGGAAGTGGCTTGATCTGGGACCACCTGGAGCCCGGATCGGCGACCGGACCGACTGTCACCGCTCAAGTCCCGGCTCGTCGTCAGCGGGAGCAGGCCACGGTGACGAGCGCGCAGGAAGCGATGAACAAGCAAATGTGCGCAAACAGGGCGAATAGGACGCGTCGATAGGGGGACTCTGACCCCGACCCCCACAGGATGGAGTCACCCATGATCATCAAGAAGATGCACGAGATGGGCGTCAGAAGCGAGCACGCCTACATCGCCGCCATGGCATCCGTCGGCCTCACCGTCGCCGCCTGGGCGGGTTCGCTGAAGCTGGAACCCGGTACGGGCCTCGACCGCGCGGACCGTTGGGGCCTCTTCGTCGGCGAGTGGGCGCCCACCTTCTTCGGCCTCGGCCTCGCCCTCTCCCACTACGAACAGCAAGACGGCACCCTCACCGCCGCCAATGTCCACGAACTCCGCGAGCGCCAGAAGGCCGGCTGATCCGTGTCCGCGCCACGGCCCGGCGGGCCCCCCCCCCGGGGGGGGGGGGGGGGCGGGGGGGTTGACCGCGCCCCGCCTGCGGGCGGGGTGTGGGGGGCCCGCCCCCGGCCCGGCCGACCAGCACCTCTGCTGGACGGCGGGCCGCGTGCTGTTTCCCTGCGCGAGCTTGCGCGAGCGGGCTACCAGTTGGGGGTCACGTCGGATCCGAAACCACCACCCGCCGGGCGCTTTTCGAAGTGGAGGTGGGGGCCGGTGGCGTTCCCGGTGGAGCCGACTTCTCCGATCTTCTGGCCGGCCTTGACCGACCCCCCGTGCACGGTCCGTTCGGAGAGGTGGCAGTACCAGAAGTCGAATCCGTCGGCGCGCAGCACGAGGAAGCTGCCGAAACTGGGGTCGTGTCCGCTGCGGGCTATGGAACCGCCGAGCACCGCGACACACGGCTTGCCCTGCGGAGCGGCGTAGTCCGCGCCGGTGTGATAGCCGAGGCTCCAGTGAGGCCCCTTCTTCCGGTGGGGGGTCGTGACCCCGTGGCCCGGCACAGGAGACATGACGCGGCCACCAGGAGCTTTGGGCTTCGGGACGCGCAGCCGGTCCCAAGAGGTCTTGCCGGGAATGCCGTTGGCCTCAGCACCCTTGAACCCGAGCTTGCGCTGCCAGGCGGCGTACGACTGTTGATCGACATCGGTCCACTCGGGACCAGGACCTGTCCGGTACTTGCCGCACCCTTCCGCCACCAGGCGTTTGCCCATCGCGGCAATCACTGGACTGCGTTGTCCTTTGTGGAAGAACGCCGCTCCTGGGAAAGGTGCCAGCGCAGGCATGGCCCTCTCTCCTTTCAGTAAGGGGCCGGATCCCGGTGCGGGTTCGCCTGTTGGACACGCGAGATGTCACCGTACCGGCGCCAGATGTAATTGATCGCTGCAGAAATGTTCGCCACCGGGTCGTAGATCCGGTCGGATGTGCCCGCCTGGTGGCTCTCCGCGAACGTGGCGGGAATCACCTGGGTGTAGCCGCGTGAGCAGTTGAGCCTGGCTCCGTCCGATTGCACTGGGCCCGTTGCGTTGACGTCGTCCCGGTTCACTGCGTTCGGCTTGAACGATGACTCACGGAACATGAGAGTCAGCAGGTTCGCTCCGTTGCCGACGCCCGTCACCCAGTTCCTCGGTGCACCGGTCCTGTCGCAGGCCTGCTCGGCGAACGCGCGGGCCGTAGCCTCGCCCACGGCCACTCCCGAGTTCTTCGAGAAACGCACGGAACTCTTGGCGATGGCCCCGGGATGGCGGCAGTCCACGACGAACCCGGCTCTGGCGCCGAGCGCCGCAAGTGAGGAACAGCCGGGAAACCCATCAGCGGCCGAGCCGGTGAATCCCAGCATGCGCTGCCATGCCGCGTAGGCCGATCTCGTCTGCTCGCCGAAGAATCCGGTGGGGCCCGCGGGAATACTTGTGCCGACCGCGATGAGCGCGGCTTGAATGACCTTGACCTCATCGTTGCGCTTGCCGAACCGCACATTGGAAAGAGCAACCATCGCGCCTCCCCGACCGTCGGAGGCCGGTTAAGGAGTGAGCCTGCTGGTCTGCACAGCAGCGCCCGCGCCTGGAAAAAGCGGCGGTCCATTCCAGCCGTGCGCCACCTGCCGTCACAGTCGCCCCTGTTTCCACCATGCGCCCCATGGAAGTCGCACGCAAACTCGGCTGGACGGCCCGTGCGACGAGCCGCGCCCCGGTGCCGCGCCGGACACCCTCGCTGATCTGCCCCGCCCCGGACATCTCGGCCGCCCGGGGCCTCGACTAGGCTCCGCCCCTGTGACCTTGGATGCTCCAGTGGCGTGTTCCTGTTGCGGCGCCGCATTGCCCGCCACCGACCGGATCGATGCGCGGTTCGGGTTGCCCGACGCCGTCCTGCCCACGACGGAGGCAGAGCGGCATCACATGAACGCCGGCCTGCTCCGCGTAGCGGGGCTAGGGTGCTTCGCCCGGTGCCTGCTCCCCGTACAGCTGTCGGGAGGACTGGAACTGGTCCTGGGCACCTGGATGCAGATCCCTGATGCCGATGGCGAACGTGCTCTCGCTGTCTGGGACGAGCCCGGATACGCCGACCTCGTGTTCACCGGCACGCTGGCCAACGCCATCGAACCGTGGGGCGAGGAGTTGCTGCACGCGCCCCTGACCGCCACGGTCCGCAACGCCGACGAGATCCCCTACGTACAGGCCGGCGAGCACCCGCTGCTCTCCCAGGTCCTGCACACCGTCTGGGACCGCGACCACGTGCTGCGCTGCTTCGGCCACCCGTTGCCGGTGCCGGTCCGAACTCCTCTGAACGAGCAGTGGAGTATCGAGCGCTCCCCGGGCATGGCGGCCCGCGTGGTCAACGGCACTTCGCAGTTCGCGAGCCCCGGCCGGACCGTGCACGCGGACCTGTTGACCGCCCCGCACCAAGGCACCCCTGCCGAACTGCTCACCTCGCTGACCGAGGGCGCGCCGAGCGTCGATGCGGCACACCGGATCACCGAGGAGCACCGTGGCGCCCTCCGGCACGCGTTCTGGCTCGAGTCGACCTCGCAAGGCCGCACACAGCACGAGCTCTACGGCTTCGTCATCCAGGGCGACCATGCTGTGGCTCTGGCCTGCATGTACGACGACCCGTCAGATCTTGCCTGGGCTCAGCACGTATGGCGATCGATCAACCACAGCGCCAGGTAGGCACACCGGTACAGCCGTTGGCGCGCTGAGACGGTCCGGCACCGGCCGCTCCCCCGCACGGGCGCCCGCCTCTCCCCTGGCGGGTGCGCGCGCTGACGTGCTCAGCCAACCCCGAACCCGGCCTGACACGGTCAGCCGCCGACGCCGATGCGCCACGGCGGGCTTGTCGGCGTCCACCAGCAGGGACAGCGGGCGGTCCTCGGACGCACAGCGCCCACGACCTGCGCGCCGGCCGGTTCCGCCGGGGTTACGAACCCAGTGCGTCCGCCGCGTCCCGGCCTCTGCGCAGCAGCCACCGCCAGCGTCGGCGTTCTGTGAGGAGGGTGGCAGCGGCAAGCAGGGTGACGAGGACTGCCGCCCAGGTGGGCCATGCCGACCATGCGGAGATCACGGCCGCGGCGAGCTGAAGCAGTACCAGCAGGATCGTGACCCAGCCCGGCACGGGGATGATCACCTGTGCCTTGTCGCCGGGGGTGGAGAAGACAGTGGGGAGGCCGATCAGAACCACCACGGCCAGGACCGCGAGCAACCAGGACCGTCCCGACAGTGCCCAGGGGGTGGCCACCCAGGCGATGAGCTCCGTCGAAAAGCGCAGGGCCGGCGCGATGCGGCTCTCGTGTCGTTCCAAGGCCTCTCTCCCCCGAGCAGCAGTGCCGACCACCGCCGGACGATGCTACGGCGCCGGGGGCCCGTCGGTGACGTGGGGTCAACCGGACGCACCGACTGGCCGGCTGAGACGCTCGCCCGAGTGCACGGTTCCGGCTGCTCCGCAACAGCCACAGGCTGCGGGGCGACGCGTTCGAACCGGCCGCCGTGATCGGCACGTCGAACGTCTCGGCAGCGACTTTGGTCGACGACGGCGAGCCCTTCGACCGATGCCCCGCCTCTCGCACCCGGTCCACGCTGGCCGCATGACATCAGCACCGATGACCCGCCGGAGCCTGCTCACGGGCACCGCGAGCCTTGCCGCCGCATCCTTGGTCAGCGCCTGCGCCGCCGACAACGCGCGTGCTGGTACGCCGTCGACGCACGCGGTGGCCCCGCCCCGGGGGCCCGAATCCCTCACCTACAAGGGCGTCAACTTCGACACGGACCGCGAGGTCTGGCGGACGGAGTATGTCCGCCAGGAGATCGCCGCCGTCAAGGAGCAGCTGCACTGCAACGCGATCCTGCTGCTGGGCCACGAACTCGACCGGTTGGCGGAGGCGGCGTCCATCGCGGCCACGCACGGCCTGTTCGTCTGGTTCGAACCGCGACAGTTCGACCGCGACGCGGAGCAGACCCTCGCCTTCCTCGCTTCGGTGGCGCGCGCCGCCGAACGGTTACGCACCCGTCACCCCGGCGTGGGCATGGCGGTCGGCACCGAGCTGACCATCTTCATGTCCGGCCTGGTGCCCGGCAACGACTACACCGAGCGCGCTCAGGCGCTGGGGCGCCCCGAGTCGGCCGGCTACCAGGAGCGGCTGAACGCCTTTCTGGGCCGGGCTCTGCGGACCGTACGGCCACTGTTCAAGGGGCGGGTCGCCTACAGCTCCGGAGAGTGGGAGGAGGTCGACTGGCGCGGCTTCGACGTCGTGGGGGCCAACCTCTACCGGGACGCCGACAACAAGGCCACCTACACCAAGCAGCTGCGCGCCCTGCACCGGCACGGCAAGCCCGTCGTCATCACCGAGTTCGGCTGCTGCACCTTCACAGGCGCCAGGGAGCAGGGCGGGATGGGCTTCACGGCGGTCGACTGGGAGCGGGAGCCGCCGGTGGTCAAGGACGGCCATGTGCGCGACGAGCGGGAACAGGCCGACGAGATCGGCGCACTGCTGGACCTGTACGCCGCCGAACGGGTGCACGGCGCGTTCGTCTACAACTTCATCGCACCCGACTCGCCTTACTCTCCGCAGCGCCGCTACGACCTGGACATCGCCAGCTTCGCGCTGGCCAAGACCTTCCCCACCGGGACGCGGCGCGGTTACGCGGAGACCGGTCAGTGGGAACCCAAGCGGTCCTTCCACACGGTGGCCCGCCGATTCCGGTGAAGACCACCTGCCGCTCCCGCTGCCCAGGGAACGCGGGCGCCCAGGAGCGTTCGGCGGCCCTGATCCGTCCGGCCCTGTCTGCCCCCGGTCGTCACGCGTCCCCGGGGGTGGTGCGTTCCTCCCCCGAATACCGGACGGCGGATGACATCGGGCCGTGGACCGGGGAAGGGCCGCTACGACCTCCCCAGGTGTCACGGCCCTTCCCCGGTCGGCTTCACACGGCTACCCAGAGATCCGCGTCTCATCCACTTCGATCCGACGTCTCCGACTGCGCCTTCTGGATGGCGTCCTGCCTGCTCGTGACCAGCCCGGTTTCTGCAATATGCGGTATATATCTGTTATTGCGATTTTTTGTGCAGGGCGTTCGCGGACGGGATGGAGTTGGGGCCGTGGCGTTCGCGGAGTCGGCCGGTGGCGGTGAGTCCGTGCCCTCTCCCGAGTCGGCCCCGGAGTCCGGGCGACGGTCCTGGGCACCGCTGCTGGCGGTGTGCGCCGGGTATTTCATGGTGATCCTGGATGTGACGGTCATCAACGTCGCCGTGCCGGTGATCGGCCGGGAGCTGTCGGCCTCGCTCACCGGCATCCAGTGGATCACCGACGGGTACACCCTGGTCTTCGCCGGGTTCCTGCTGACCGGTGGCGCGCTGGGCGACCGGCTGGGCAACCGTCGGGTCTTCTGCTCGGGCGTGGCGGTGTTCACCGTGTCCTCGGCCGCGTGCGCGCTCGCGCCGAGCGCGCAGTTCCTGGTGGCGGCCCGGCTGGTGGAGGGGCTCGGCGCGGCGCTGATCGTGCCCGGTTCCCTGGCCCTGCTGCAGCAGGCCTACCCGGCGCCTGCCGCCCGCTCGCGGGCCTTCGGGCTGTGGGGTTCGATGGCGGGCATCGCGGCCTCCGCGGGGCCGCTGCTGGGTGGGCTGCTCGTCTCCACGGTGGGTTGGCGCTGGGTGTTCCTCATCAACCTGCCCGTCGGTGCGGCGTGCCTGGTCCTGACGCTGCGGTATGTGGCACGTTCGCCCCGGCGCGCCGAGCGGGCCCTGGACTGGCCGGCGCAGTGCGCGGTCGTGGCGGCGGTGGCGCTGCTGACCGCGGCGCTCAACGAGGCCGGACGGCGGGGCTGGGCTGATCCGGCTGTTCTCGCCGGGCTGGGCCTGGCCGTGCTGGCCGCCGTGGCGTTCGCGGTGCGCGAGCGGCTGGCCCGGTCTCCTGCCCTTCCGCTGAGCCTGCTGCGCTCGCGTGCGATGAGCGGCGGAGCGGTCATCGGCCTGCTGTTCAATTTCGGCTTCTACGGCATGGTGTTCACCGCCAGCCTGGAATTCCAGCACCAGCGCGGCTTCAGCGCCCTCGGCACCGGGCTGGCGCTGTTCCCGGCGGTGGCGATGACCATGTTCGCTTCCGTCCTGTCCGGGCGGCTGACCCGCCGCACCGGTGACCGGCCACTGGTGGTCTCCGGCATGTTGCTGGCCTGCCTGGGGCTGGCCGGCTGGGTCGCGGCGGGGGACGACCCCGCCTACCCGCTGCTGGTGGCCCCGATGATGGCCGCGGGGTTCGGTACCTCCTTCGCCCTCACCGGCGGAACCGCCACCGTGATGGGCGCCGCACCCGCGGCGTACTCAGGGGCTGCCTCCGCCCTGTTCAACACCACCCGGCAGATCGGCAGCGCCACCGGCGTGGCGCTCGGCGGCAGCCTGCTCGCCACAGCCACCGACTACAGCACCGGGTTGCGTACCAGCATGGCCATCGGCGCGCTCGCCTACCTGCTGGCCGCAGCCCTCGCCTGGCTGTGCGTGCCGGCGAAGTCCGCAGGGACGTAGGACGTCTTGCGGCGGCCGGCAGGAGTCGCCCCGCTCGCCGATGAATAATCGGTTGCCTGTGGGCGATGGTGGTGGATGCAATGTCCGGCATGATCACCCGGGTGCGCCCGTCACGGCGAGACGAGATGAAGGCGTGCTCCCGGGCCTTGCCACTCTGCGATCCGGGCAGACTGCCGCCGAATCGCCGCACGGGAGATGCCCACGTATGAATACGCCGACATCGCCACCGGGAGCGGAGCGGACTGACGGATCGTCCGTCCGGATCGGCGCTCTCGTTCCGCTGACCCGGCCCGGCTGGGTCGAGGCGGGCCAACACCTGCTCGCCGGGCTAGAGCTGGCCGTTCGCGAAGTCAACGACGCCGGCGGGATCGTCGGAAGACCGCTCGAGCTGGTGGTCCGGGACACCGCGGCGGATCCACGGAGGGCCGCGGCGGCCGTGGACGAATTGGCTCGCCTGGGCGTGGCTGCCCTGGCAGGGGAGTATCACAGCGTCGTCGCTCGCGCAGCGGCCGCCAGGGCCGACGCCCTCGGCCTGCCGTTCCTCTGCTCGTCAGCGGTTCTCGACGCGCTCACCGAACAGCCGACGGAATGGGTCGCGCGCCTCTCCCCGCCACAGTCCCGAGGCTGGCGGGTCTACGCGGACTTCCTCCTCGGCGCGGGCCACCGCCGCATCGCCGTAGCAGCCCAGCCGAGTGTCTACTGGGCGACGGGGACCCGCATCCTGCGGGACCGCCTCGCTGCACGCGGCGGCACCGTCACCGAGCTCGACATGAGCGCGCTCACCCCCGCGGCCGTGTGCGACGCACTCGTCGACCGTCGCGCGACAGCCCTCCTTCTTCTGGTCGGCCACCCGGAGCCGGCGGTGTCGATCGTCAAGTCTGTCCGCCGCGACCGGCGGCTCGCCGAGGTTCTGATGGGTGCTCCAGCCGGGCAACCGGAGTTCACCGAATGGGCGACACTGCTGGGCGACGACGGCGCCGCGATCCCGTTCCTGCGCTATCTGCCCGAGCGCCTCGGCCCACTCGGCGCACGAGTCGGGACGGCCCTGCGCGAACGGCTGGCCGAAGCGCCCTCCTTCGTCGCCTTCGAGGGCTACGACACGGTCACCGTCCTCGCCGACGTGCTGCGCTCTCACGGCGCGGACCGGGCGCGCACAGCCGCATCCTGGCCGCGCGTCGCGGTCGAAGGCACTCGCGGGCGGATCCGGTTCTCCCGCACACCAGGCATCAGCGTTTGGCAATGGAATGGTGCGCCGATCCAGGTCGTCGATCGAGATCCGGCGGAACCCGATCGCTTTCGGATCCTTCACACCGGCTGAGAGAACACGGAGAGATGTGACCGCAGCCCGGCGTGGTCCGTGCGGGTTCGGCCGAGGGCGCTCCGCTGCGATGCCTGCGCGACGGCGACCGCGTGTTCCTCACCTACTCCACGACGGGCCGTGGCAACGAGCGGGTCAACAGCTCACTGGTCTGCTCGACATGACGCCCTACGACCGCGGCGAGGCCTGGGAGGACAACCCCGAAGGCCGGCCCGAGGGGCGCGGCCCGTGCTGTCCCGGCGCTCGGACGCGGACGGGAACGTTATCTGGGGCCTGACCAGCCGCCCCGTGCCGCAGTGGACCCGCCCCGGCGCGACCCCCGTGGAGACCCTCGGCCGACAGGGCCACCACCACTGACCCGCCTTCGTCGACGGCGTCGGCAAAGGGGGAGCACTTCTGCCCCGGTTCGACATCCCCGACGCCGTGGTGCGTCGCGTCGACGCCCTTTGGGTCCCGTTACGGCCAGGTCCTGGACTGAGCTTCGAAGACCTCGGGAGCGCTGTGCACGGGAATGACGCACACCAGGTGCCCGCCGGGCGCCCGAAGAACGCGGCACTCCAGCCACTGCGCTGTTTGCGTGGCGCCCAGGGCGATCAGACGGGCGGTCTCGGCTTCGACGTCGTCGGTCTCGATGTCGAGGTGGAAGCGGGGCAGGTCATCGACGGCCTGGACAACGGCGACCACTCCCGGCAGAGCCTCGTGGAGCACGGTGAACTGCGGCTCCGAGGGCACTGGTTTCGCGGTCGCTCCAAGGGCTGCGGCCCAGAAGGACGCGGCGCGGTCGGCCTCGGCTTCCGGTGTGTCGATCAGAACGGCGTAGACGCGGCTTCGATGCATGCCCCGGACCGTATCGACCCGGCCGTGTCGTCACCGACCCGGGTGCCCGACCAGTCGTGGGTGTCAGGCGCCTGCGGAAATGGGTGCTGGACCCGATGGTGATGGTGCGAGGGCGCGTGTGACGGTGGCATGGACCCCTTACCTGCCGGTCCCCGGGAGGAGGAGCCATGGTGCAGCCCGGCACCGGTCCACTGCACGATCTCGAGACACGGACGCAGCGCGGCGATCCTCGTTTCGCCCGCGGTCTGGGAACGGGGCACCCGCGCCGGCCTCGCGAACACCGACGACGGCGCGGGCCGGCCTGGACGCTGCTGGCCCTCTCTGCGGCGATGCTGATCACGGGCATGGTGCTGCCACAGGGCCTGCTGCTCGCGGTCGGCCTGGTCACGGCGGGGATGGCGACGCAGCTGCTCGCACCCCCGCACGACCCGGACCGCCCCGGCCTTCCCTTACACGCTCGTACATCCCGTCCCCGCAGTGATCACCAGGCCTGACAGGCCCAGGAACAAAGGAGGACCCATCCACTTCCGTCCGTTGCGACAGCCTGTGCCCCCACACCTGCGGAAGGTGGTGACCCGTGGGACATGCTGACACCCTGCTCGCCATGGGCGGCGCCTTCCTGGCAGCCGCCGTCTTCGCCCGCCTCGGCGGCCGGATCGGCCTGCCGACCATCCCGCTGTTCATGCTCGCCGGCATCCTGCTCGGCCCTCACACCCCCGGCGTGGTCCTCGTCCAGGACGCGCACGAATTCGAGATGCTCTCCGCGCTCGGCCTGGTGCTGCTGCTGTTCTATCTGGGTCTGGAGTTCCACCTCGACGACCTGAAGAGCGGCGGCAGGCGTCTACTGGCCGCCGGCGGGATCTACCTCCTGTTGAACGTCGGCGTAGGGCTGGGCTTCGGATTCGCCCTGGGCTGGGGGGCGCGGGAAGCCTTGGTCCTCTCCGGAGTCCTGGGCATCTCCTCCTCCGCGATCGTCACCAAGATCCTCGTCGACCTCGGGCGCATCTCCCGCCCCGAGACGCGTCTCATCCTCGGCGTCACCGTCGTGGAGGACATCTTCCTCGCCCTGTATCTCGCCGCGCTGCAGCCCGTCATCAGCGGCGCCCAGGGTGTCATGGAAACGATCCTCCAGGCGGCCAAGGCGTTCGCCTTCCTGATGGTGCTGGCCGCCGCGGCCCGCTACGGCACCCGTCTGATCGGGCGGCTGATCGCGGTGCGTGACAACGAACTGCTGGTCATCAGTTTCCTCGGCGCCGCGATCCTCATCGCCGGTGTCTCCGAGGTCCTGGGGGTCGTCGACGCCATCGGCGCCTTCATGGTCGGTCTGATCCTCGCCGGCACGCCCTCCGGGCTGCGGATCCGCACGCTGGTGCATCCGCTGCGCGACGCCTTCGCTGCGATCTTCTTCTTCGCCTTCGGCCTGGCCATCAACCCGGCGGACATCACCTCTGTCGCCGTGCCGGTCGCCATCGCCGCAGCGCTGACCGTCAGCATGAACGTGGCCGCGGGACTGCTCGTCGCGCGTCTGTACCGCTACGGCCCCCAGCCTGCCGCGAACATCGCCACCACGCTCCTGGGACGTGGCGAGTTCGCGCTGATCCTGGCCGCCATGGCCGCCGGCGCCAGCCTCGACGGTCGCCTCGCCCCGTTCATCGCCGGCTATGTCCTCGTCCTCGCCGTTCTCAGCCCCATAGCGGCCGGGCGGTCCGACCTGCTCGCCCGCGCCCTCCGGGCCACCACCGGCCGCCTGGTCGGCGGCCGGGCCCCAACCGCCGTCCCGCACACCGACCCGGCACCGGAGTCACCCGACACCACCGCATCCCGGTCCACCGGCGCCCCCACCCCGTCGGGCTCATCCGCTCAGTGCGCGAGGACGGAGTGACCCGGCACAGCGCGACTGACGGGTGAGCGTCGCTCCGTCTGCGGCCGGAAGCGAATCGGGTCAGTCCGTGGAGGCAGAACGGGCCCGGTGGCTGTGCTGCGGCCGCCGGGCCCATGCCGTGTGTCAGGGGCAGGCGCGATCCCCGTCAGAGCCGACGGTACGGCCGGCGGGTCGCGTTGTGGTGGTGGAGCTCGATCGCCACGGGGGCGGCGGTGAGGACGGAGGAGTACGTGCCGACGGTCAGGCCGATGAGCAGGGCCAGGGCGAAGTCGGTGAGCGAGGAGCCGCCGAGCACGGCGAGGGCGGTGAGGATGAACGCGGCGCCGATTCCTGTGTTGACGGTGCGGGGCAGGGTCTGCAGGATCGCCTGGTTCGTGATGCCGGGCAGCGGCGCCCCGGGGGTGCGTCGGACGAGTTCCCGGACACGGTCGAAGAGGACCACGGAGTCGTTGACCGAGTAGCCGATGACGGTGAGGAGGGCCGCCAGGAACACCCCGTCGACGGGTTTGCCGAGCCAGGCGAAGACCCCGACGAGGATGACCACGTCGTGGGCGAGGGCGACGACCGCGGCGGTGCCGAACACCCAGCGGAAGCGCGCCGCGAGATAGACGAGCTGGGCGCCGAGGGCCACGGCGAGCGCGATCAGGGCGCCCCGGCGCAGTTCCTCGCCGAGGCTGGGGCCGACGAGTTCGTCGCGGACCTTGTCGGCCCGGCCCGCGAGGTCGCGCACGGTGCCGGTGACCTCGGCCTCCTCGGCGTTGGTCAGCGGCTCGGTGCGCACCGTCAGGCCGGTGTCGCCGGAGGACTGCACGACGGCGCGCGGGAATCCGGCGTCGGCGAGTGCGGTGCGGACCCGGTCGGGGTCGACGGGGGCGGTGGTGGCGTACTCGATGAGGCGGCCGCCGGTGAACTCCACACCGAGGTCGACGCCGCGCACCGCGATGCCCGAGCCGGCCAGGACGAGTACGGCGGCGGACGCGGCCAGCCAGCGGCGCGGCCGGCGCATCAGCTGGGGGTTGCGGCGGGTGAGGCGGTCGCGGACGGCGCCCGTCGTCGCGATACCGGTGAGGCCGGGGCGTCGGCGCAGGCTGGGACGGTTCGCGGCGAACTCGGCGAGCACGCGGGTGATCACCAGGGCGCTGAACATGGAGGCGAGCACGCCGATGCCGAGGGTGACGCCGAAGCCCCGCACGGGTCCGGAGGCGAGGAAGAACAGCAGGGCGGCCGCGATGAGCGTGGTGATGTTGGAGTCGGCGATCGCGCTGAAGGCGTTGCGGAACCCCGCCGCCAGCGCCGAGCGGGTACTGGGGCGGCGGCGGGCCGCGTATTCCTCGCGGGCCCGTTCGAAGACCAGCACGTTGGCGTCGACGGCCATGCCGATCGCCAGGACGAAACCGGCCAGGCCCGGCAGGGTCAGCGTGGCGCCGAGCGCGGCCAGGGCGGCGTAGGAGACGAGGCCGTAGCAGGCCAGGGCGACGGCGGCCAGCAGGCCCGTCAGCCGGTAGACGACGATGATGAACAGCGAGGTCAGCGCGGTGCCGATGACCGCGGCCCAGGCGCTCGCGGTGATGGCCCGCGCGCCCAGGGTCGGGCCGACGGTCCGCTGCTCCACGGTCTCGACGGGCACGGGCAGGGCACCGCCGTTGATGAGCAGGGAGAGTTCGCGGGCTTCCTGCGCGCCGAAGGAGCCCGTGATCTGCGTCGCGCCGTCACGGATGCCGGTCCGGCAGGCGACGGACGGGTCGACCTGCGGTGAGGAGATGACCTTGTCGTCGAGGACGATGGCCACCCGCCGCGCCGGGTCCCCCGCCGGGTGACAGGCGGCCTCGCCGGTCAGCCGGGCCCAGCCGTCGCGGCCGGCGCCCTCGAAGTCGACAGTGACGTGCCATCCGGCGCCGCCCTGCTGATCGAACCCGGCGGCGGCCTCCTTGACGTGCTCGCCGGTCAGGGACGCGGCCCCGAGGCGCAGCAGCGCGCCGGACTCGTCGGGCAGGACGTGTTCCCGGGGCCGCTTCGGCAGCGGCCCCGAGGTGCCGTCGGCGCTGTCGGCGGTGCCGAGCACGGGGCGGAAGGTGAGCTGCGCGGTACGGCCCAGGACGTCGGCCGCCTTCTTCGGGTCCTGCACACCGGGCAGTTCGACGATGATCCGGTTCTCACCGGAGCGGACAAGGGTGGGTTCGGCGACACCGAGGCCGTCGATACGGCCGCGCAACACCTCCAGGGTGCGGTCGGTGGCCTCGCTGCCGGCGTCGGTCGAGGGGGTGGAACGGGTCTCCAGTACAAGCTGCGTACCGCCGCGCAGGTCGAGTCCGAGGCGGACCGGCACGGTCAGGGCGATGTACAGGGACACGGCGAGCACGGCGAGGGCGAGCAGCGCCCTCGCGCGCGAAGAACGGTTCAACGGGGGCCTCCGGCGGACGCACCGCGGCGGCGGCCGGCGAAGGGCCGCGGGTAGCGGTGCGAGGTGGGATGTGAACAGGAAGGGGTGTCAGGTGCCGGAGAACGCGGGGGGTGCCCGCCCACGGTCATGGGCCGCGTGAGGCTCTGAGGAAGGCAGGTGCCAGGTCGGCGCCGGGGGCCACGGGCGCTGGGACACGGTGGCGTCCGTCCCCTGTCCGCAGGTGACGAGACAGCCGCGCGGGGCGGGGTGCTCGCTGTGCGACTCCTGGCGGGTTGCCGCCCGGACGGTGCAGGCGGTGTCGCAGCCCTCGTCGGCGCGCGGCCCGGTGTCCCAGTGCCGGCCGGCTGCTGACGCGGCGCCGGTTGCCGGAGCGGCGGTACCGGGCGGCTCGCCCGTCGCGCCGGGCGGCGGGCCGGCGATGCCGAGTGCGGCCAGGAGCACCAGCACGACGGCCGTCAGCACCGCGACGGCGGGAGGCGGGGTGCTGCCGGTGCCGGGGGCCGTGCGCGCAACGGGGTGCATGCGTCGTCCCCCCTTTCGTCGTGGTGTGCGGTGCGGGCCTCAGCCCGGGTTTCGGCCGGGGAGTGGGCGGCCGGAACGCCGGGTGGTCGTCGGGCCGGGAGATCAGGGTTCGATCAGGCCGGCGCGGATGGCGTAGCGGGTGAGTTCCAGACGGTCACGCAGGCCGAGTTTCTGCAGCAGGTTGGCGCGGTGCCGCTGGACGGTCTTGATGCTGATGAACAGCAGGGCGGCGATCTCCTTGGAGGAGTGCCCCTCGGCCACCAGCTTGAGGACCTCCTCCTCGCGGGGGGTGAGGATCTGGTCGGGGGTTTCCTGGCCGTGCCGGGCCCGGTCGAGGTAGTTGCGGATCAGCGCGGTGACCGCACCGGGATACAGGAAGGGCTCGTCCCGCATCGCGGCCCGGCAGGCGGCGACCAGGTCCCGGTCGGCGACGGACTTCAGCACGTATCCGCTCGCGCCGGCCTTCAGGGCCTGGAAGAAGTACTGCTCGTTGTCGTGCATCGTGAGCATCAGGATCCGCAGGCCCGGCTTGAGGGCGGCCAGTTCGCGGGCGGCCTGCAGACCGGTCAGGCGCGGCATGGCGATGTCGAGAACGGCCAGGTCGACCTCGTGGGTGCGGGCCAGGTCGATGGCCTCGGCGCCGTCCCCGGCCTCGGCGACCACTTCGAGGTCGGGTTCCTGGTCGAGGATGAGCCGCACCCCGCGGCGGACCAGCGCGTGGTCGTCGGCGAGCAGGATGCGGATCGTGCTCGTTTCCGTCAGGGAGGTCGTGGTCGTGTCGGGCATGGTCAGGGCTGCTTCCTCGATACGGGCGCGGTGAGCTGGACCCGGGTGCCGGTGTGGGGTGCCGGGGTGATCTCAAGGCTGCCGCCGATGAGGAGGGTCCGCTCGCGCATGCCGCGGATGCCGGCGCCTTCGCGGGGGGCCTTGATGCCGCTGCCGTCGTCGGTGACCGTCAGCACCACGCCGTCGTCGGTGTGGCGCAGGGCGACCGTGACCCGTTCGGCGTCCGCGTGCCGGGCCACGTTGGTCAGCGACTCCTGGGCGACGCGGTAGAGGACCAGTTCCGTCTCCGCCTCCAGGGTCGGCAGGTGGGCGTCGAAGCGGCGGGTGACCTGCAGCCCGGTGTGGGTGGCGAAGTCCTCGGTGAGCGAGGTCAGCGCGCTGACCAGGCCCAGGTCGTCCAGTACGCCGGGCCGCAGCCGGCGTACCAGGCGGCGGACCTCGTCCAGGCTCTCCCGGGTGATCTCCTGCACCTCGTGCAGTTCCTCGCGCAGCGGCGCCGGTGCGTCGTCCGCGGCTCGCTTGAGGCCCAGCAGGATCGCGGTCATGCTCTGGCCGACCTCGTCGTGCAACTCCTGCGCGATGCGGCGGCGTTCGGCTTCCTGGGCCAGCAGGGCCCGGGCGCTGCTCGTGGCCCTTTCCTGTTCCAGCCGCTCCAGCATGGCGTTGAACGTACGGATCACCTCGGCGACCTCGCCGCCGCCGGAGGCGGGCAGGCGCTGGCCGGGGCGCAGCAGGTCCACGGTGGTCATCAGCCTGGTGAGCCGGTCCAGTGGGGCCAGGCCGAGCCGCAGCAGCGCGGCGTTGGCGACCAGCATGACGGCCAGACCGCCGACCAGGATGATCGCCTCGGTGAGCAGAACCGGCACGGAGACGGTCACCGGCGCCCACAGCAACAGGCCCGTGGCCGTGCCCAGCACCACGGCGTTGAGGGCGAAGATCCGCCAGAACAAGGACACCGGCTCCACGCCTCCCCTTCCACGACATCGGTTCACGCCCACCGTCGGGCGGCGCGCCGCCGCACCGGGTTCGCGACCCCGGGGTGCTTGCGTGCACCTGGGGCCAGCCTGCCCCCTTCCCGAGTGCCCCGTCGATGGGCGCCAGCCCCCATTTCCCCGGGTGTGCGCCACCCATGGCGCAGCCGCATGGATCCCTTGCCCGGGCGTAAATGGGGCCTGCGCCCGATAGGTGTCAGCCGCCGTCCCGGCCAGGGTGGAAGACACACGACCACCCCCCAGCCGGCGGGTGGCACGGCACCGCCGCGGCCCGCCCCGCGCGACCGCGCACCTGCCGTATGTCGTCGAGAAAGGGATCGATCATGTCGCTCGATGTCACCCGGGCCGAGCCCCACCCGCACGAGGCCCGACAGCGCCTGGAACACGCCCGCACCTCCCGCCTGGCGCAGCTGCAGGCCCTCAACGAGGCCGGGCACAGCGCGGACGATCATCTGCTGTCCGCGCAGAGGACCGCGATGGAGCGGGTCCTGAAGGAGATCGAGGAGGCCTTCGCCCGTGTCATGGACGGCACCTACGGAACATGTCTGGGCTGCGGCAAGCCCGTCCCCGCGGAGCGGCTGGAGATCCTGCCCTACACGCGTTACTGCGTCGGCTGCCAGCGCCGCGTCGCCTGACTGCCGCCGACCTTGTCCTCCCACGCCCTGCCCGAAGAGGGGTGAAGTGGTGAACCACCAGGCCATCGCCGAGAGCACGACGCACCTGTCGGCCGAGGACCTTGCCGCGCTGCGCGAGAACCTGCACGAGCAGCGCCTGTTCCGCCAGGAGCAACTGCGCCAGCTCGCCGGACCCGTCGCCTCCCGCGCAGAGGACCGGCTCCAGCAGGAGGCCGCCGCGCAGGTCGAGGTCCGCGTCAAGCTCGCGGCCTCCGCCCGCATGGTCCTCGCAGACGTCGAAGCAGCCCTCGCCCGCATGAACAAGGGCTCGTACGGCACCTGCCACCTGTGCCGGCGCCCCATCGACCGGGAACGGCTGACGATCGTTCCGCAGGCCCGTCACTGCGCCCGCTGCCACAAGGCCACGGAGGCAATCCATTGACCGGCACACCCCACCCGCGCACCGCCGCCGCCCGGCACCGGCCCTGGCCGATGTGCCGGCGCTGCTGCGGCATCGCCCTGGACATGGGCAGCGCCCGCACCCGCGTGTGGGTCGCCGGCAGGGGCGTCGTCATCGACGTGCCCACCGTGACCTTCGCCGGCACCGACGCGGTGCACCCCATCCAGCGCGGCACCATCGTCGACATCCCCGGGTGCGCCCGGATGTTGCAGCGGCTGCTCGGTCACCGACTGCCCCGGCTCCCCCGCCCCATGGTCATCGTCACGGCTCCCGTCCTGGACGGCCTCGCCTACCGCACCCGGGCACGCGCCGCGGTCGACGTGCTGCGGCCGCACAGCGTGCTGACCGTACCCAGCGCCCGGGGCATCGCCCTGTCGGCCAGCGCGGACATGACACACCCCCTGATGGTGGTGGACATCGGCGCCCATCTCACCGAGGTGGTCCTGCTGTCCGACGGCGCCGTCACCGACGCTCGCCGCACCGCCCTGGGCACCGGCGACCTCGGCGAAACCACTTCACCCGAACAGATCGCCGAGGCCGTGGCCTCGATGCTGACCGCGATGCTCCGCCAGGACCGCACCTCGCTCACCGTCGACGCCCTGCAGCGCGGCATCCTCCTGGCCGGCGGGGGCGCCCTGCGTCCCGAGATCACCTACCACCTCACCGGCCGGCTGCACACGCCCCTGCGCGTGGCCCCGGCCCCGCACACCTCGGCCGTCCGCGGCGCCGCCCAGCTCCTGGAAGCCGCCCACACCCACCCTTCGGCCTCCGGTCCCTTCCCGTCGGCTGCCCAGCCCCGCTAGGGCCCGTCCCCGCATCCGGTCGCCACCCGGCATCGCTGCGTCCACCGCCGAAAGGAGGACACATGCCCGGCCGCACACCTCCACCGCCGCCCCCGCGGGAGCTGCCCCGGCTCATGCTGTGGCGGCTGCGGCGCAACCCTTTGCGCCGCCGCAGCGATCTGGTCCAGGGGTGGGTGGGCCTCACGTTGGTGCTGGCCGTGCCGGCAGCCACTCCTCTCGCCGTGTGCCTGGTCGGCGACGCCGCCCACCACCACTACACCCGTACCGCCCAGCACCAGGCCGCCACCCGCCGGCCCACAACCGCCGTCCTCCTCGAGGACGCCCCCCCGCCACCCCGAACCCGGCTCCGCGGAGGCCAGGGAAACCCGCTACCCGACCAAGGTCCGCTTCACCGACCCCAACGGGCACAGCCACACCGCCAGGACCGATGTCCGGCCCGCTCTGCCCAAGGGCAGCGCCATCCGCGTCTGGGCCGGCACCGACGGAAAGATCACGGATCCGCCCCTGAGCCCCGGCCAGATCCGCACCCGTACCAGGGGAGCAGCCGTCATCGCCGCCCTCGGGGTCCATGCCACCGCAGCCGCCGCCTACGGCGCCGTCGGCCGCGTCATCCAGCGCCGCAACCTCGCCGCATGGGACGCCGCCTGGGCCGAGACAGCGCCTCGGTGGACCCCATCGCCGTAACGCGGTGTGCGTCTGCTGACGGTGCGTCCTCGGTCTCTGCGTCCCCCCACGGCTCGGGCGGCGCCTTCCGGTCGCGGGCGGGGTCGCGGTGCCAGAGGATGAAGGCGCGGGCGGCGAGGCGGTGGGCGTCGCAGGGCGAGCGGAGCTCGATCCGCTCGCCGGTCATGAGCAGGCCGGCCGTCGCATCGTCGGCTCGATCGTGATCCGCCCGGTGGAGGCGGGGCGGTGGCCGGTGACGGGTGGCGCCGTGGCCGGCAGGGACCTCGGGAGGCATCTCCTTGTACTACGACCGGGCGATCCTACGGATGCCGAAGCTCTGCGCGGGCCGTGCGTGGCGTCTTCGGCCACCCGCGCCACCGAGCCGTCATGATCCGCCGTCAGCCGTCTGCTGATCACGAAGAGGTGAGGCGCATGGCCAGGCCCCGCATGGGTGAGGGGATATTCCGCCGCAAACCCATTGAGCACATCGAGGAGACGGAACTCGTCGAGGGCACACGGCTCGAACGGTCGCTGGGGCTGTGGCAGCTCACCGCGATCGGTGTGGGCGGCATCATCGGCGCGGGCATCTTCACCCTCGCGGGCACCGTGGCACACGGCACGGCGGGGCCGGCCGTGCTCGTCTCCTTCCTCATCGCCGGCGTCGCCAGCGCCGCGGCCGCACTCTCGTACGCCGAGTTCGCGGGGCTCATCCCGAAGGCGGGTTCGGCGTACACGTACGGCTACGCGGTGCTCGGCGAGTTCGTGGGCTGGTGCATCGGCTGGGACCTGCTGCTGGAGTACACGGCCATCGTGGCGGTGGTGGCGATCGGGATCTCCGGCTACTTCGGCTTCCTCGTCGGCGAAACGGGGGCCGACCTGCCGAACTGGATGCTGGGCGCGCCCGGAACCGGCGACGGGCACCGCATCGACCTGTTCGCCGCGCTGCTGTGCCTGCTCATCGCGTACCTGCTGAACCTGGGCATCAAGAACGCGGCCCGCTTCGAGACCACGGTGGTGGTGCTGAAGGTGCTGGTCGTGCTGCTGGTCATCGCAGTCGGCGTCTTCCACATCAACACCGACAACTACAGCCCGTTCTTCCCGTACGGCATCAGCGGCGCCTTCACCGGTGCGGCGACCGTGTTCTTCGCGGTCTTCGGGTACGACGCGATGTCGACGGCGGCCGAGGAGTCGAAGGACGCGCAGCGGCACATGCCGAAGGCGATCCTCTACTCGCTGGCGATCTCGATGGTGCTGTACGTGGCCGCCTGCCTGGTGCTCACGGGCATGCAGAACTACAAGGACATCGACCCGGAGAGCGGGTTCTCGACGGCGTTCAAGTCGGTGGGGCTGAGCGGACTCGCGGATGTGATCGCGGTGGGTGCCATCATCGGCATCCTGACGGTCATGTTCACGTTCATGCTGGGCGTGACCCGGGTGTGGTTCGCGATGTCCCGCGACGGGCTGCTGCCCGAGTGGTTCGCCAGGACGCATCCGACGCGGCACGTCCCGACCCGCGTCACCTGGATCGTCGGGTTCGCCTCGGCGGCCATCGCCGGCTTCCTGCCGATCGGCGAAGCGGCCGAGCTGACCAACATCGGCATCCTGCTGGCGTTCGTGGTGGTGTGCACGGCGGTGATCGTGCTGCGGTACCGGCAGCCGGAGCTGCCGCGGTCGTTCCGGACGCCGTGGATGCCGTTCGTGCCGGCGGTGGGTGTCGTCTTCTCGCTCTGGCTGATCACGTTCCTGCAGTGGCAGACCTGGGTGCGGTTCGCCGTGTGGTTCGCGGTCGGGCTCGTGATCTACTTCGGGTACTCGTACCGCCGGTCGGAGATGGCCCGCCGTTAGAGGGTGCGTTCGCCGCTTCCCGCATGCCTGTCCCCGACGGTGCTCATGGAGGGTGACAGCGCCCGCCGTTGACGCGCTGTGAGCCCGCCCCACACCCCGTCCGTTTCGCCATGTCGCAGCGCCCACCTGCGGCACTCACGCAGGACGGGGCAGCGGCGGCAGACCCGCTTGGCTTGCTCGACCTGAAGAAGAGACGAACCGTCTTCGCTGACGGGAAAGAACAGTTCAGGATCTTCAAAGCGGCAGGCCGCCATCTCGCGCCAGTTCACAGCACCCTCCACTTGCCGACATGACGGGAGCGCGGTGCAGCGTGAGACGGCGGCACCGATGAGTCGCGTTCGTGGTTGCCCCGGCAAGGTGCCGTCCAAAATAGGAAGAATTTAGAAATTTGTCCAGATGCTTACCTTTCAGGTGCACCGGCATACGATGCACCTGTCGGCACTGGTGACCGGCTCGTCGCCCCACCGACCCGGCGAAAGGCCGGTCGCAGGACGTCAGCGCAGTGCGGCCTGCCCCGCCTGGACGGCACGCAGGGCACGCTCGACCGTCTCCTCGTTCTCACCGACCGGAGCCACGTAGCCGATGACATCGCGCGCGGCGTCCTCCCCGAGCATCCGGGTGATCACCCACGTGGCGAGATACTGCGACGCCAGGCAGCCGCCCGCCGTGGCGATGTTCCCCTCCGCATGGAACGGCGCGTCCAGCACGCCGACGCCGCAGGCTTCGACAAAGGGCCGGGTCTTGATGTCCGTGCAGGCCGGCATGCCCTCCAGCAACCCGAGCCGGGCGAGCACCAGTGCGCCGGAGCACTGCGCACCGATCAGCTGTCGCGAAGGGTCGAGCAGCAGCCTGGAGATCAGCCGGTCGTCGGCGACCACCTCTCGCGCCTTCACGCCGCTGCCGATCAGCACCACGTCGGCCTCGGTCGCGAACTCCATCGGGCGCTGTCCACTCACCTCGACACCGTTCATCGACGTCACCACCGGCGTCGGCGTCGTGACGAAGGCCTCCAGACCGTCCTTGCGGCACCGGTTGATCAGCGCCGAAGCGATGAAACTGTCCAGCTCGTTGAACCCGTCGAAGGTGACCACGGCTACCTGCATCACAACCCCTTCCCGTACGGCACAGAACCCGACCCGCAGTGTTCCTCAAGCGCCGCCGCCGGATCGAGAGCCAATCAGCGGCCGGTGGCACGCCTGCCGCCCGCCGTGGCATCCCGGGCGTTCAAGCAGCCCCACCGCTCCCCCGGTCGCCGCGGACCTTCACTGCTTCACTGCGCCGATCGGGGCTGTTCGGCGTTGAGGGCAGCGGGCCGTGCGGCATGTTGAAGATCACCGGGCCCCGAGATGTTTATAAGGTTAAATGGCTTTCCCGGTCCCGGGTGCATTCTCTGCGATGCACATCTCGGGCAACGGTCCCAAAGTTCGGCATTGCCGTTCGCAGGTAAATCGGCCGCCCGGCTTTGCGTGCGCGAGCTCCAAGCCGAACGGGCGACGAAGCATCGCCTTTCAGGTTCAGGGAGGAAACGAGATGGGTCCGTACTACGGTGCCGCCGGGGCGGTCAGCCCGCCCCTGGCCGGCGTGGGCGTCCTCGCCGGTCTGGGGCTCCAGGCGCTGGTGTGGACCGTGGCCGTGCTCACCCTCGTCTTCGCCGCTCTCGCCCTGGTGAAACTGGTGCCGCCCCCACACGCCTTCCCCGGCCTGCCGCACCCCGGCCGGACCGGGCGCCGGACATAACCGCCCGCGCCCCAAAAAAAGCGGTGACGCGACCACCTTCGACCCAGCCCCCGAAATCACTATCTTCGGATAATCACGCCGATGCTGTTTCGGCGGGGCGATGCGATTTTCTGGTTGAGGAATGTTGGCACAAGGCCTTTACACCGACGCCCCATTCGGACGATTATGACTTCTAGTAGCCGATCGTATACGCGCCGTCATGTGGTTGGGCTGGGCGCGCGGCTGACCCTGCTGACCGCCCCGATCGCGGTGATCCGCTGTGACTCGTGGCTTCTTGCCGGACGTTCGGCGAACCCCTCAGCCAGCCCGCCAGCAGCACCTGCATCCCTCAGGGGAACGGAGAGCATCATGGCCACCAGCTACTGGCTCAACGTCCTGGACTATGGCGCCACCGGGAACAACACCACCGACGACACCACCGCGATCCAGTCGGCGATCAACGCGGTGGGGTCCTCCGGCGGGACGGTCGTCTTCCCCGCCGGCACCTACAAGATCACTTCGCCCCTGGTGGCGGACTCCAACCTCATCCTGGCCGGAGTCAGCGACGGCGCCTCGGTGATCAGGCAGACCAGCACCACCGCCGACACCCTCACCGGAACCGACCTCACCCGGCTGACCCTCCAGGACCTCACCCTGCAGGGCCCGTCCAGCGGCACCGGGAACGGCATCAACCTCACTCGCACCACCAACCCCGCGACCGTCTCCCTGTCCTTCTCCCGCATGACGGTGAAGAACTTCGGCGGCACCGGGATCAGGCTGTCCAACCCGATCGTGTCCACCTTCACCGACGTGACCTCGGCCAACAACGGCAACCACGGTTGGGACATCTACGGCGTCTCCGGCGGAGCCGCCGGCACCAGCTGTTCCTTCATCGGCTGCTACGCCGACATCATCACCAACGCGGGCTTCCGCGTCGACACCATGGCCTACTGCTCCTTCGTCAGCTGCGCCGCCGACCACTGTGGCATCGGCTACGAGGTCGTCGGCGTGGGCAGCCAGGGAATCAACTTCACCGGCTGCGGCGCGGAGTCCGCGGTGAACCGGGGAACCGGCTACGACGGCTACAGCTGGAAGATCGACGGCGCGATCGGCGTCGGGCTGTTCAACGCCTTCACCTTCAACAGCCCCAACACCAGCATCTGGGTCACCGGCGCCGCACGCGGCGTCAGCGTCTTCGGGTTCGCCGAGAACACCCCCGCCGGCTCCGCCCCCAACTCGGTCAAGGTCGACTCCGGCTGCTCGGCCACGCTCGGCGACTTCAGCAACGTCTCACCGCTGTCCCTGTCCGGCACCACCAACATCACCAACGACACCGCGGGCGGCACCGTGGCCAGCGGCTTCGTCTACGGCGCCGGCGACGCCTACTACGAGGGCAACGTCTCCACCACCGCGGCCCCCACCCAGGCCCAGCACCTCACCCGCAAGGACTACGTCGACACCCGCGTCCGCCCCGCCCCCGTCACCCTCACCGACGCCCCCACCATCGCCACCAACGCCGCACTCGGCAACCACTTCCGCGTCACCCTCCAAGGCAACCGCACCCTCGGCACACCCACCAACCCCACCGACGGACAACGCATCACCTGGGAAGTCATCCAGGACGCCACCGGCAACCGCACACTGACCCGCAGCTCCGCCTTCGTCGTGGGCTCCACCATCCCCAACACCACGCTCACCACCACCGCGAACAAGCGCGACTTCCTCACCGCGATCTACAACGCGTCCACCACCAAGTGGTACGTGATCGACTTCGTCAAGGGCTACTGAAACGACTCCACGGTGCCGGAGCACCCACCCTCCCGGCCCACAGCGCCCCGGGACGAAGCCACCCATGCACAGCACACCCACGCGCGCCTCACCGCACCACGCATTCGCCCTGCCTAGCCTGCTCCCGGTGCACGCCAGGGAACCCGGCGGCCGCACAACAGCACGCCCTGCGGCCGCCGATCCCCCGGCCCGGGCGAGGTCGTTCCGCCTGCACGGCGAAAGTGAGCGGAGGGAAGAGAAGCCGATGAAACTGGTGGTGCTGATCCCGGCCCACAACGAGGCCGCGAGGATCACGGGGGCACTGCGCTCCCTGCGCGGCCAGAGCCGACCGCCGGACACGGTCGTCGTCATCAGCGACAACAGCGTCGACGACACCGTCCTTGTCGCCCGGTCGCAGTCCGTCCAGGTGATGGAGTCCGTCGACAACCACGAAAAGAAGGCCGGCGCCCTCAACCAGGCACTGGAACGCCTACTGCCCTCGCTGGACGACCGGGACGCCGTGGTGGTGATGGACGCCGACTCCGTCATCGCCGAGGACTTCCTCGCCGTCGCCGAACAGCAGCTGAACACCGACAGCACACTGGGCGCGGTCGGCGGCGTCTTCTACGGCGACCCCGGCGGCGGCCTCCTCGGCCAGCTGCAGCGCAACGAGTACGTCCGCTACAGCCGCGACATCGCCCGCCGCCGCGGCCGGGTCATGGTCCTCACCGGAACCGCCTCCGCGATCCGGGTACGCGCGCTGCGCGACGTGGCGGCCGCTCGCGGCACCCGCCTGCCCGGCACACCGGGCAAGGTCTACGACACCCTCGCCCTCACCGAGGACAACGAGCTCACCCTCGCCCTGAAGACCCTCGGCTGGGGACTCACCTCCCCGCCCTCCTGCCACGTCACCACGGAAATCATGCACAGCTGGCGCGACCTGTGGCGCCAGCGGATGCGCTGGCAACGCGGCGCACTGGACAACCTCCGACACTACGGACTCACCCGCGTCACCCTCCACTACTGGGCGCAGCAGGCGGGCATGGCCGTCGGGGTGATCGCCATGGCCCTGTATCTCCTCCTCACGGCGATCACCGCGGTCGTCGGCGGATGGCAACCGCACCCCTTGTGGACCGCGGTCGGCGTCGTCTTCGTCCTCGAACGGACCATCACCGTCTGGTGCGGCGGCTGGCGTGCCCGGGCGCTCGCCCTCCCCCTCGCCGTCGAACTGGCCTACGACCTTTTCATCCAGGCCGTCTTCGTACGCTGCGTCGCCGACTTCCTCACCCGACGCCCGACCCGCTGGCACCACCCGGGAGAACCCCGGGCCGGCCTGACGACCGGGTGAGGACGCTTTCGGGAGGGGCCCCCGGGCCCGCGGGGCGCCCGGGCCGGGGGCGCCCGGGGGGTCGGGGGGG
>NZ_JBNCAQ010000024.1:52322-118162 GCF_049808595.1 Streptomyces aurantiaciflavus
CCCCGGCGGCCGGCCCCGCCCGGGCCCCCCCCCCCCCGCCCGGCGCCCCCCCCCCCCCCCCCCCCCCCCCCCCCCCCCCCCCCCCCCCCCGCCGTGGTGATCGGGCTGCGTCAGCCGTCGGACTCCGACGCCGGGATGTAGGCGCCCGGCACGTCGTCGGGTGCGTAGATCTTGCTGTCACCGGGGTACGGCTTGGCCCAGTTGTGCGTCTCGTACCAGGTGAGCCGGTTCATCTGCTCGGGGTTGGCGAAGTCGGGCACCGCCTTGGTACCGGTCAGCCGCTGGTGCGACTGCCAGGCCTTCCACTGCGCCGCGACCTTCTGCTCGGCCGTCGGCACCGTCACGGACGTCTGCGCGGGCGCCGCGCCCGGGTCCTGCGGTGCCGGGGTGTCCGAGCCGCAGGAGGGCTGGCTGCTCAGGCCGAGGGTCAGCGAGGTCCGGTTGGGCTGCGCCTTGAACGGCGTGTAGTTGGGCTTCCGGGTGAACGCGCCGAACATCGGGGTGGCCGCGCTGTCCATCTGGTTCATCGGGTGGATCCCGAGGATCTGCTCGATGGTGCGGATCATGGTGATCTGCGAGTAGTAGTGGCTGTCGACGGTGCCGTGCTGGGCGTAGGGGCTGATGACCTGGACCGGGGCGCGGTGGCCGTCGACGTGGTCAAGGCCGGCCTGGGAGTCGTCCTCGACGACGAAGATCGCCGAGTCCTTCCAGTACTTGCTGTGCGTGATCTCGTCGACCATCCTGCCGACCGCGAGGTCGTTGTCCGCGACCTCGGCGGCCGGGCTCGGCGGACCGCCGGTGTGGTCGTTGGAGAACCAGAACATGTTCAGGTTCGCCGGACCGTTCTTCTCGAAGTCCTGCTTCCAGATCTGTTCCTTGTAGACGTCCGGAACGCTGAGGTCGAACAGCGGGAAGCCGGGCACCGACACCTTGTTGAGGGACGGGATCGCCGAGCCCGTTCGAATGGGGTAGGCGGTCTGCTGCCCGGTCGACTCCATGTTCTTGGCGTCGCAGTACAGGTTCTGCCAGGTCGCGTCGGACGGTTTGGTCTCGATCGACTGGAACTCGCCGTAGTCCTTGACGGACTTGCCGGCCGCCTGCGCGCCGGTCCAGATGAAGCCGGTCTTCTGGTGGCCGAGAACGTCGTCCTCGGTGTCGTAACTGCGGGTGTACTCACCGGCCGAGGACTCGGTGTACTCCGGGTTGTCGGCCTGCATCAGCCAGTTGTGGCCCTCGGCGGAGTTGGTGCCGACGTCGTAGAAGTTGTCGTACAGCCCGAACTGCTGAGCCAGCGCGTGCTGGTTCGGCGTCACGTTCTCGCCGAACTGGGTGAGCGACGGGTCGCCGTTGCCCTTCGGTATGTCGCCGTAGACCTGGTCGTAGGTCCGGTTCTCCTTGACGAGCAGGAAGACGTGCTTGATCGTCGAGGGGTCGCCGAGCCGCGTCGGGACCGGTACCGGCTTCGTGTGGCTCTTGCCCTGGGCCAGCTTGACCGAGCCCGGGGTCCAGCCGTTCTGCTGGAAGACCTTGGCCGTCTCGGACCTGATGACGGTGTCGTCCGGCAGCGTGAACTGCGTCAGGCTGGACGTCGTGTCGTGGGTGCCGCGACCGGCGTTGGTGGTGGGGCGGCGGGCGTCGACGCCACGGGTGTTGGAGACGACGACGGTCTTGCCGACGGTGGTGATCTCCGAGGGGAAGTAGTCCGTCGGGAGCAGGCCGACGTAGGCGGCCGGCTGCTGCGGGGAGGTGTAGCGGTAGACGGCGACCGCGTTGGCGCGGCCGAGCGTCACCAGCAGGTGGCCGTCGTCGGTGAGCGTCACCGCGTTGGGCTCGTAGCCGACCGACGCCTCCGGCCACGGCTGGGTGGCTATGGTCTGGACGACCTTGTCGTTCGCGGTGTTGATGACCGACACGTTGTCGTCGGCGGTGTTGGTGACGAACACCGCGCCCTTCTTGGCGTACACGGCGGTCGGGTGCACACCGACGTCGATGCTGCCGACGGCGGCGGACGGGTTCGCCACGTTGATGACGCTGACGGTGCCGGTGGTGGCGGCGCCGGTGTCCGGGTTGGCCGGCACCTGGGTGCCGTAGGAGTTCATCGTGGTGTCGCCGGCCTTGGCCGGACGGCCGCCCTCGTTGCTGACGTAGAGCTTGTCGCCGACCAGGGCGATGCCACGGGGGGCGTTGCCCACGGCCCAGGTCTGCTTGACGGTGCCGGTCGCCGCGTCGATGGCGACCACCTTGTTCTGGCCGTTGACCGCGGAGTACACGGTGGAGCCGTCGGCCGAGAACACCGCCGCGCCCACGAGCGCGTGCTTCGAGCCGTCGGCCGGGATCGAGACCGCCGTCGGGTTGGCGAGGGTGCCGTCGGCGTTGACGGTGAACTTGGTGTAGCCGTCGCTCTGGCCCAGCCACAGCTGCTTGCCGTCGGGCGAGTACGTCGGGCCCTCCTGGCCGACGGAGCCGCTGCCGATGCGCAGGTCGTCCGCCGCGTTGGTGCCGACCTTCTGCTTCACCTTCCCGGTCTTGAGGTCCATGACGACCAGCGCCGCGTCACCGTCGGTGACCGCAGCGGCGAGATGGGTGCCGTCCGGGCTGACCGAGGACGACATGATCTTGCCGTCGTTGATGACGGTCCGGCTGCCGTACGGGGCGATGTACTGGTCGGCGGAGACGACCTGGCCGTCAGTCGTGTCCTGGCCGACCTGCTGGGTGCCGAACTGGTACGTCTGGGCAGCGGCGGTGCCCGTGACGGCGAGGGCGACAGCGATGCCCGCCGTTACCAGCAGAGTCCGGCGACCGACGCGTCTGCCGAACAGGCTGACCTGCTCCTTCTCGTTCACCCGACGCCGGCGTGTTACCTGCATGGTGCTATCCCTTCGGGGTGGTGTCGAGCAGTTCGACGTTGCCGTCGAACTGCCAAAGGGGGTTCGGGGCGTCCCCGGTGGGGGTGCGGACCAGGAAGTAGCCGTTCACTTCCTTCGGTCCGTCGCCGTCGGCCACGAACCGACCGTCTGAGGCGACGTCAAGTTGGTAGACGGCCGTCCCCGCGGCCGCGGCGCCGGGAAGATGCCAGGTGACGACGCAACGCCAGTCGTTGCCCGCCCCTTGGGGGGCGACCTGGCCGTCGCCCTTGTTGCACGCCGCCGTGGCCTTCAGTTGCGTCTCGGTGACGGCCGGGCGGTGGAGTTGCTCGGTCTGCATGCGGTAGAGGTGGGCGAACGCCGTGGCGACCGACCGCTGGACCTTGTCCTGTGCGATTCCGGAGCCCGTCGACGGGGTCGCCACGGCGACCACCGCGACGGTGAGGGCGGTCAGTCCGACCAGCGGCAGGAGCCCGGTGGTGACGGCCCGGCGCCCGGAACCGTCGTAGGCCGGGTTGGTGAAATCGCGCCGGAGGAAGAGCAGGTGGGCCAGCGCTGTCGCGAGGACGGCCCACACCAGGCTGACAACGATGCCGATGAGCAGCGGGGCCAGCTGTGCCGGGCTGGTGAACAGACCGTTCCAGGAGATGAAGGCGTAGCCGGGCAGGGCGAGGCGCACCGCGACGGGCAGTGGCAGCATCTGGGCGACCGACATCGCGAGCGCGACGAGCGGGGGCAGCAGCAGCCCCATCGGGGACCGCCCCAGCGCGACCGACCCGAGCAGTCCGATCGCGGCGAGGGCCAGCGTCGGGGCGAGGGCGCAGACCCAGGCGAGCAGGATCTTCTCCGCGGCGTCCCCCGGCGTCAGCAGGTGGCCGTCGAGGCCGACCAGCGGCTGGTCGCCGACCGCCGCGATCCCGCCGACCGTGCTGGAGCAGGCCAGCCCGGCCACCAGCAGCAGGATGACGGTGAGGCTGGCCAGTGCCTTGGCCGCGAAGATCCGGCGCGGCGACCGGACCGCCACGAGCAGATGGCGCCAGGTGCCGAGCCGGTCCTCGGAGGCGAACACGTCGCCGGCGACCACCGAGGTCAGCAGCGGGAGCGCCCAGGTGCCCGCGAAGCCGAGCATCACCAGCGGCCCGGCCCACCCCGTGGCGTGCATCCAGCGGCCGAAGAGGGTGTCGGAGGGGAGTGTGCTCTGCCCGCCCACCGCGGCGACGAAGAGCGCCGGCGCGATCCAGCAGGCGAGGACGAGCAGGCGGATCCGCCATTGCGAGACCAGTTTGACCAGCTCGAAGCGGTATCCGCGCGGCACCGAGACGCGAGGAGCGGGTGCGGCGGGCTCGGCTGCGACGGTCGCGGTCATCGGCCGTCCTCCTCCTGCTCGGTGAGGGCGAGGAACGCGGCTTCGAGCGGCGACACCACGGGGGTGAGCTCGCGCACCGCGATGCCCGCGTGGACGAGCCTCTTCACCAGTTCGTCGAGCGCGGGCTCCAGTGCGCGTACGACGAGCCCCTCGCGGGCGCCGGGCCGGGCCCCGGCGCCGTCGACGACGTGGACCCCGGCCGTGTCGACAGCCTCCCGGCGGGCGGCCTGCGCGTCGGAGGTGAGCAGCCGGTAGTCGAGTTCACGGTTCTCGGCGGCCAGCTTGCTCAACGGTCCGGAGAAGACGACCCGTCCGGTCGCGAGGATGGTGACCTCGGAGCACAGTGCCTCGAGGTCGTCCATGCGGTGACTCGAGAGCACCACGCTGGTGCCGTCCTCCGCGAGCCGGTCGAGGACACCGTGTACGTGCCTTTTGCCTGCCGGGTCCAGTCCGTTGGAGGGTTCGTCGAGCACGAGCAGGCGGGGCTTCGTGAGCAGGGCGGCGGCGAGCCCGAGCCGCTGACGCATGCCGAGGGAGAACCCGCGGGTCCGGTCGTCGGCGACATCGGTGAGCCCGACCTGGTCGAGGACGTCGTCGATTCCCGTTGCCCGCGCGTCGCTGCCCCGCAGTTCGGCCAGTGCGGCGAGGTTCTGCCGGGCGGTGAGCGAGGGGTAGAGGCCGGGTCCGTCCACGAAGCCGGCGACACCGTCGGGAGCGTCGAGCGCCCGTCCGACCGGCGTACCCAGGATCTCCAGTCGGCCGCTGTCGGCGACGGCCAGGCCCAGCAGGAGGCCGAGCAACGTCGTCTTGCCGGCGCCGTTCGGACCGACCAGGCCGTGTATCTGGCCCTGCGTCACATCCAGATCGATGCCGTTGAGCGCGACGACATCGCCGAAACACTTGGTGATCCCGCGAGCCCGGATGGAAAGGAGTCTGTCCATGGGTCCCTTCTTTCGAAGCCTTCAGGGACCTTAGGGACTGGACAAAGCGCAAGCAGGAACAGCGAATTGAACGTTGATGGAACGGAAGAAGACACGGCACTCGCCGCGCCGATGCCCGCCGATATGACGCGCTCCTTTTCACATCGTGATGACGGCAAGCGTCGGCAAATCCAAGGGCAGTAATTGGTCAGCAGAGAGCCTGAATTGGGTAAAGCAGCCTGGACGCACCGGGTTCCTGCGAAGTAGCGTTCCGCGCGGCGGGTGCGCTGCCGGCACGAAGGGATGCTGCCTGGTCAGTCGGGCGGATGGGGCCGAGTCCGATCGGTGAACCGCGGGGCATGAACCGCAACGCGGCCCGCGCGAAAGGCACGGGCGGGACGGCGGACGCCGGGGACTCCGGCCCGATATCGGCCGAGGAGGTATCCCCGTACTCGAACGACCCTGATTCCTCGGTGTAGTTCTCGAATCCGAGCCTGGTCGTACGATTTTTTCTCAGCAAGTTGCGCTGTATGGCGGGCGAATGGACGGCTGCCCCGCCGGCCGGCCGGGCCGCCCCGTTGCGGTGTCGGCGTGTTCGGGGGTGGGCGCTATCGCGCGAGGAGCCAGGTTCGGCTGGTGGCGATGGCCTTGAGCTCTTCTGCCGTGATCAGGTGCTGGGTGCCGCTCCTTCGGGACGCCGGGCTCGGCGCGTTGTAGGCGGAGACGGAGATCCACAGCCCGTTCACCCGGAGCGCGTCGACGCGGAGCTGCACGACTCCGGGCTGCTTGCCGGGAATCCGCCGGGTGCCCACCTTGGTGCCGTCGGCCAGGGTCTCGGTCCAGAACTCCTTGTCGCCGGCGATCCTCTGGGCCTCGATGTAGGTCCGCTCCCCGGTCTTCGGGTTGCCCACGACGACATATCCTTGCGCTCCGTTGCCTCCCTCCGAGTGGATGTCAAGTCGCTTGGGCAGCAGGGACTTCAGGACGGGCAGGATGTCGCCCGGCTGCGCCGCGGAGCCCGGGTCGACCGTCCCGAAGGAGTTGGGCTCCCCGTCGCGGGTGAACGAGCCGTCGACGAACATCGCCAAGTAGCGCAACTTACCCGGGGTCATACGGGGATTGCGGCTCAGGGGTGCAGACGCGGCCTTCTTCGCCGTCGGCACGTTGTAGGTGGCGACCTCGATGAGGTATCCGTTGGGCGAGACCATCGTGACCGCCCATTTCTTGACGCCGCCCGCCTTGCCCGCCTCGGTGTACCCCTTCACGGCCCGGTTGTCGGGCTGTGTCGTGCACTCCTCGTACGGCGAGCCCTTTTGCGGCGGGCAGGTGATCAGTTTCTTCAGGTCCTGCTCGGCAGGGTCGACGCGGCGCACCGAGAGCGTGACTCTCGCCGCGCCCCAGCCGTCCTCGAAGTCGAACGTGGCCGTCGCGGGCCGGGCCCGGTCGGAGCTGCCCGTTCCGCGCACCTTTTCGTGCAGATGGACGATCCCGGACTGGCCCATGCCGTTCTCCAGGATGTTCTTCATGTCGTCGGCGGTGACCGCGAAGTGCCCGTAGTCACCGGCCAGGGACGGCGTGGAAGCGTGGTCGCCGCGAGCCTTGTCGTCGCCGTGCTGCCCACCCAGTTGGGCACCGGCCGTGGCCAGGAGGGCGACGGCCAGCGCACTCCCGCCGACGACGGAGGCACGGCGGCGGGCCACCCTGCGGCGGCCGCGGGCCAGGCTGCCTTCCGCCAGGGAACGCCGGTCGGCGGTGAAGGCGCCCGCCGTGTCGCGGAGTGCCTTCCCGAGCTCGTCTTCGAAGCGCATGCGGAACCACCAGTTCCAAGTGTTGGTGCGGATGGGAAGCGGAGGGGCGGACGAGACGGGCTCGCGTCGGCCCGGCTGTTCGCCGTGGAGGGGAGTCGAACGGCAGGAGGTCAGACCTGAGTGGTCAGCTCGGCGAGGCTGCCGCCCAGCCGTTCGCGGAGCTTGGCGAGCGCCCGGCTCGACCGGCTGCGCACGGCGGCGGAGCTCACGTTCATCGCCTGGGCGGTCTCCTCCACGCTGCGGTCCTCCCAGTACCTCAGCACCACCACGGCCCGGTCCTTGGGCGGCAGCTCACGAAGGGCCTGGAGCAGAGCGAGCCGCAGAGCCGGGTCGTCCCCGTCGCGGAGGGCGGGACTGTCCGGCAGTTCCGCCAGGGGACGTTCGGCGGCGGAGTACCTCCGCCGCTGGGTGAGGAACGTACGGACGAGAACCGTCTGGGCGTACGCCGCAGGGTTGTCGATCCGGGACATACGACCCCACAGGGCATACATCCGACTGAGCGTCTCCTGCACCAGGTCCTCGGCGAGGTGGGTGTCTCCGCTGGTGAGCAGGCACGCGGCGCGATGCAGATGCCCCGCGCGCCCTGCGGCGAACTCCATGAACTCATCCGTCCGGGACCACGTCCGGGACTTTCTCATTCCCACCCCTCGGCGCCTTTCCGTCGGCCTACACCTCACAGACGCGGTGGACCGCCGCAAATGTTGCAGACGGATTCACCGAGAGTCCGACGGAGTGTCAGCAGCCCCTCGCGGTCGTGCAGTCGGGCGTGTGCGCGGCGACGCGACTCATCAGGAGCTGTGAGAACTGGTAGTGACACATTCCGCTCCGCTCACCGCGTCTGTGGAGAGTGAGGCACATGTTCCCTCGTGTGCCCCGAACGCCTCTTCGAGGGGGACAGTTGCGCAAGAGACACAACCGACCCGGCAGGGTCGTCATGGCAGCGGTGCTCGCACTGGCCGCGGGAGCGGTCAGCGTTCTGCCCGCCACCGCCGCCCCGTCGTCGGCCACATCGCCGCCCGGTCGGACTGCTGCGGCGTCAGCCGGCACCGGATCGCCCACCGTCACGGGGACGGGCACCGCCCCTGTGGCCCGCTGGATCACCTTGGTCACGGGTGACAGAGTGGGCGTGAGCGCGGCGGGGGAGCCCGTCCGGATCGTGCCCGGGAAGGGGCGCGAGAACATCCCCGTCAGGGTCATGAGAACCAAGGCCCACACCCTGGTCGTCCCGCTCGACGCCCGGCCGCTCATCGACAACGGCCAGGTCGACGAGCGGCTGTTCGACATCAAGGAACTCGACGGCGCCGCGTACCGGAAGCGCCACGCGTCGGGTACCCGGCTGATCGTCAGCTACCAGGACACGGCGGCGAGCGGCGCCGCCCGGCAAGCGGCCCGGAGTCTGAGGTCCGAGGTGCGTGCGGACGGCGGAGCGAAGGTCCGCCGCTCCTTCCCCCGGATCGGCGCCGAGGCCGTCACCGTGCCCGACGCCTTGGCGGGAAACCTCTGGGAGACCCTCACCCGGCCCTCCAGTCCGGCCCGCTCCGGACAGCTCACCGCTGACCCCGGGCTGCGGCGGATCTCCCTCGACGGTCTGCGCAAGGCGAGCCTCGACAAGAGCACGGCGCAGATCGGCGTACCCGCCGCACGGCAGGCCGGCTACGACGGCCGTGGGGTGCGTATCGCGGTCCTCGACACCGGAGTCGACGAGTCGCACCCCGACCTGCAGGGCCGGCAGGACGCCGAGCAGAACTTCTCCGACTCCCCCGACACCAAGGACCGCTTCGGCCACGGCACCCATGTGGCATCCATCGCGGCCGGTACGGGAGCGAAGTCCGGGGGCACGTTCGAGGGGGTCGCCCCGGGTGCCCGCATCCTCGACGCGAAGGTGACAGGCGACGACGGGTACGCCCGTGACTCCGACGTCATCGCCGGCATGGAATGGGCGGCTGCCCAGAACGCCGACATCGTCAACCTCAGCCTGGGAGGCGAGGACCAGCCGGGCGTCGACCTGCTGGAAGAGACCGTCAACCGGCTCTCGGTCGAGCGCGGCGTCCTGTTCGTCGCCGCCGCGGGCAACAGGGGCCCGGACGCGGGCACCGTCGATTCGCCCGGGAGTGCCGAAAAGGCGCTGACGGTGGGAGCGGTCGACGGGAACGACGCCGCCGCCCCGCTCTCCGGCCGCGGTCCGACCGCCGACGGCCTCGTGATCAAGCCGGACGTCACGGCGCCCGGAGTGGACATCACCGCCGCCGTGGCGCCCGACAGCCTGATCGCCCGGCAAGCCGGGGAACAGCCGCCCGGGTACTCCACGATCTCGGGCACGTCGATGGCCACCCCGCATGTGGCAGGCGCGGCGGCGCTGCTGAAGCAACAGCACCCCGACTGGAGGAGCGCCGAGCTCAAGGCCGCGCTCGTCGCCAGTGTCCGCCCGGCCGGCACGGGTGTGTTCACGGAAGGCAGCGGTCGCGTCGACGTCGGCGCGGCTCTCGGACAGACGGTCGTCGCCGAACCCTCATCGGTGACGTTCGCCCGGCAGCCCTACCCCCACACGGACGACGAATCCGCCACCGAGCGGATCACCTACCGCAACCTGGGCAGTGAGCCGGTCACCTTCGACCTGTCGGTGGCCGCCGTGGGGCCCGACGGAAAGCCCGCGCCGGCAGGCATGTTCACGGTCGACGCGCAGCGGCTGACCGTTCCTGCGAACGGCAGCGCCACGGTCGGTCTGACGGCCGACACCCGGCCCGGCGGCGACGTCAACGGCGTGTACACCGCGGTCGTGACGGCCCGGGGCACGGACCAGACCGTCAGGACGACGGCGGCCGTCGAGCGTGAGGTCGAGGCGTACGACGTGACGGTGCGGCACCTCGGCGCCGACGGCGAACCGGCCACCACCTACTGGCCCTCGCTGTACCGGCTCACCGGTGCCGGCGTCGCGGGCCAGGACTACGCGACGGAGGACCGCCGGACAGGCGTCTACACGGTGCGTCTGCCAAGGGGGATCTACTACCTCGATGCGACGATCAACGGCTCGGACGCGGTCCAGAGCCGGATAACGGCACCGCACTTCGAGGTAGCGAAGGACACGACGGTCACGCTGGACGCGCGTACCGCGAAGCCGATCGACATCATCGGTCCCGATCCGGCCGCGGAGCGGGTGTTCGCGGAGATGTTCACCGAGCTCACCACCCCGGACTTCAACACCTCGACCGGTATGGCCGGCACCTCTTTCGCGACCATGCGCAGCGCACGACTCGGTCCGGACTTCGCGACCGAGGGCACCCTGTACCAGCAGTTCGGCGCGCTCGACGTCAACGGCACGAAGGCGTACCGGTTCGCCTACGGCAACGACGGCAACCGCCTGGCCACCGGCTTCTCGCATCGGGCGAAGCCCGAGGAGATGGCGGAGATCCACTCACGACTGGGGGCCACGGTCGCCGGAAAGCAGGGGCTGCTCGTCGCTCAACCGTTCGCCCCGGGCATCTTCGGTTCCCTCTTCACCCCGGGCGTGACGCGTGCGCTGCCCGTGGCGGCGACGACGTACGTGACGGCGGCGGGTACCGACTGGTCCGTCTGGCTGGACCAGGCCGACGACGCGGGGAACGGGGGCGAGCTGACGCACGGCACGGGGATCCAGCGGTACGAAGCCGGAAAGCCGTACCGCCGTGATCTGGGCGTCGGAGTCTTCGGCCCCGCGTTGGAAACCCGCGAGGACGAGGGCGTCTCGCGCAACGGTGACCAGATCACGGGATGCCTCAGCCTCCTCCGGGACGGCACGGGCAACTGGAGCTACGGGGTCGAGGACACCGTCTCGGCCGCGTTGTACCGGAACGGGGTCGAGGTCGCTTCCTCACCGGGCCTGCTGAGCTGCGGGGGCGGTGTCACCGTCCCGGCGGAGGCCGGTGCCTTCCGGCTCACGGCGACGGCCTCCCGCGGCGGCTCCTACGCCGCGCCCACCGAGGTCTCTGCGACGTGGACCTTCACCTCCGGCCACACCACCGCCAAGGAGGCACTGCCCGTCTCCGTGGTCCGCTTCGCGCCGCGTCTCGACGGTGACTCGACGGCCAAGGCCGGAGCGCTCCTGCGGGTACCGGTGACCGTTCGCGGCGCCGCCGCCGGCAAGAACCTCAAGTCGCTCACCGTCGACGTCAGTTATGACGGTAAGACCTGGAAGAAGGCGAAGGTGGGCAAGGGCGGGTTCCTCGTCCGCAACCCCGCGGCCGGCCAGGGCGTCTCGTTGCGCGCCGTCGTGGTCGACCAGCAGGGCAACACCCTGACCCAGACGATCCGCAACGCCTACCGAGGCAAGTGATCCCGCACGGCACCGCGACGGCCCTGCCCGACACACCCGTCGGCCGGGCCGTCGCACCGTGTCGTCCGCGGCTCCTGCCTCGAACCGATGCCCGCGCACGGGGCGGCTTCGCCGGCTACGGCGCCTCCGCGGCGAGGTCCACCCACGCCGTGGCCACGTCACCGTCACGGACGAGGTCCACACCGATGCCGGCCATCAGTGCTCGGACAGCCGTGTTGTCCGGTGTCGTGCTCACGAACAGCACGTCGAACCCGTCGGCCCGGGCCCGGTCCACAAGGCACCCCAGCACAGCCCTGCCCACGCCGACGCCGCGGTAGGAGCGTCCGATCCATACGCCGGCCTCGACGGCCCCGGCCGGTCCCTCCAACGGACACAGCCGCGCGGCTCCGGCCACCCGCTCCCCCACGACGACGGCGAAGGTGGCTTCCACAGGGTCGGCGGCCAGCGACCGCGACGCGTGGAACCGTACGAATGCGGCCTGACGCTCGGGTGTCCATCCATCAGGGCCGGGAACCGGTGGCATCACCTCCGCGGGGTCCGCGTCCTCGACCGCGGCATGCAGCAGCTCCCTGAGCAGCCCCTCGTCAAGAGGGTGAAGTGAGACGTCGGAGCGCATGCCCGCATCTTGTCACGCGGCCATGGCCGACTTCAGCGAGTTGTGGGCCCGGGAGCGCGCGGGAGGCACAGGTGTTGTTCCTCCTCCGACACCGAAGCCGGTGAAGGCCATCAAGCAGGGCTCATCCGGCTGCCGGCTGTGCGGCGGGCTTGATGTTCTGGTTGGCGTGGAAGACGTTGTCCGGGTCGTACGTCCTCTTGATCTGCGCGAGACGGTCGTACTGGTCGCGGTAGGTGGCCCGGACGCGCCCCGGGTCCTCGCCTTCGCCGAGGAAGTTCACATAGCCGCCGCCCATGGAATGGGGATGCATCTCCTCCCAGTAGTCGACGCACCACCGCCTGATGGTCTCGGCCTTGGCCGGATCGGGATCGACTCCGGCGAAGACCCCGGACCAGACGGCGTCCCGGTAGCCCCATGCGGTGTCTTCGGGGGCCACTCGGTGGGCGGCGGCGTCGACCGGATACAGGTGCATCAGCGACAGCGGGGTGGGGAGGTTCTCGCCGTACTTGAGATGCACGTCGACGGCGGAGTCCGGAATGCTGTCGAAGAAGTCCCCCCGCCAGTACCACTGGTACCCGGTGGGGATCAGTTCGTCGAAACTGCCTTGCAGCATGGGATACGGCAACGGTGACGTGAAGTGGAAGGCAGGCGGTCCGGGCTCCTGCGCCGGCGCGAGCGCCTCTTCGAAGCGGCTGAGGTCACCGGTGTGGCACCACACGACGCCGCACACCTTCCGGCCGTGGATCTCCTCCGGGAACGGCGGGGCCGGCGGGATGGTGAAGAGGTTGAAGAAGCCGTAGACGTCGTCCGGCGCCTGCGGAAGGAAGTCGCGGTACCACGTCAGCACCTCGCGGGTGCGGTCGACCGGCCACACGGTGACCCCGAACCCGATCGTGTCCACCGGGTGGAGGCGGTACGTGAACGAGGTCACGACCCCGAAGTTGCCGCCGCCCCCGCGCAGGGCCCAGAACAGGTCCGGGTGTTCGTCCGCGTTCGCGGTGACGAAGCTGCCGTCGGCCAGCACGACGTCGGCGGACAGCAGGTTGTCCGCGGTCAGGCCGTACTTGCGGGTGAGGTAGCCGTGGCCGCCGCCCAGCGTCAGCCCGCCGACGCCCGTCATGGAGATGATGCCCGAGGGCGTCGCCAGCCCGAAGGCGTGGGTGGCGTGGTCGAGGTCGCCGAGCTGGCTTCCGCCGCCGACCTGGGCGGTCCTCGCGGCGGGGTCGACGCGCACCCCCCGCATCGGGGACAGGTCGAGGGTGACACCGTCGTTCACGAGGCAGAGACCGGGGCCGCTGTGCCCGCCTCCGCGGACGGCGAGTTCCAGTCCCTGGTCGCGGACGAACCTGATGGCAGCCATGACGTCCCCGGCATCGACGCAGCGGGCGATGGCAGCGGGACGCTTGTCGATCATGGCGTTGTAGATCTTGCGGGCCTGGTGGTAGTCGGCGTCCTGAGGGCCGGTGACGGGCCCGCGCAGTACGGTCCTCATCGCTTCCAAGGTTGAGGTGTCCATGAAAATCTCCCGGGGAGGGTCGACTCGTCCCCTGCGGCGTCTTCACCAGGACGTCCGGCATCGGAGAGCCCGCTCCGAGAGCGCCGCCGCTCGGCCCCGGACGGACAGAAGGGCCGCGGCCGTTCCCGTTCCTGTTTCTGTCGTAAGGCCTGGGCTGCCGGTGTGGGGTTGGAGGCCGACGCCGGTGCATCCGCTCACAGCCGAACCGTGGCGCCGACATGACCAGCGTCTCGCCAGGGCGGAAGCCCTGCAATCCGACACCGCCGCCCCGCACGGCCGTGACGCCGCAGTGCCGCCGCAGTCCTCGGCCACACCACCGCACACCGAGGCGGACCCGTCAGCCGGCCAGGCGTTCCACGAGGAGGAAGCCACCGATGACGATCATCAGGGCGCCGGAGACGCGGGTGACCGCCCGGGCCGCCGACGGCCGGGTCCTGAGCACGGTACGGGCGAGCAGACCGACGGCGAGATAGACCACGGCGCACGCAGCCATGTGAAGCGTGCCGAGCAGCCCGGTCTGTGCCGCGACGGGCCAGCTTGCGGCGGAGTCGATGAACTGCGGGAAAAGGGAGAAATACAGGAGCAGCGCCTTGGGGTTCAGACCGCTGATACCGGCACCCCTGAGCATCACCCGCAGGCGGGAGGAGGACATGGTCTGCGCGGACGCGCTCACAACCGCCGGTCGCGCCACGACACCCCAGCCGAGCCACATCAAGTAGGCGGCCCCCGCGACGGTGAGCGCCGTCAGCAGGCCCGGCGAGCTCGCCACGAGCACCACCAGGCCGGCCACGGCGAGCAGGGTGTAACCGGCGTATCCGGCCAGCAGCCCGGCGACCGCGGGGACGACCGACCGCTCCCGCAGCCCCGCGGCGATCGCATAGGCCCAGTCCGCTCCCGGAGCGAACACCAGCAGCAGATCGACCGCCAGAAAGGCCGCCAGCGTCGTCGTGTCCATGGACCCGTCCTTCTCGTGTTCCTTGCTCCGGGAGGGAAGGTTAGGCGGGAAATGCCCGAAAGTGTTTCCGTCTTTTCCTCGGCATCGCGATTCTTGAGGGAGGATCTTTCTGCACAGCGCCCTGATCCGCAAAAAACTACCCCTCACAGCTGGATAGCGGCCCGACCGTCACCGAGCAGGGCAGATGGCGCTGACGCGTTGGGGGGGACATGGCGCGTTGTCGCCAGGGGAGGAGATCGCCCCGTCCACAGCGGGTGACGGGGCCGAAGGGCAAGGGGGAACACCCGCTCCTTGCCACTCTCAACCTATAGCGCACCGGGGGGCTTGCGGCAAGACCCGGGTCGTACCGGAGAATCGCCGACCGAGAGCAGAACCTATGGGAATGAGGGATTCGCGAAGTGCGTGTGTTATTGGCGGTATACGGGGCTGGAGTTCACGGCGATCTCGGAGCGGAGCTGATGGCGTGAATCCTCTGACCACCAGCGCGTTCGACCTGCCGGACCGCCTCTCCCCCAAGGCCGACCCGGCTCTGATCGCCGACGACGAGCGGCACTTCGCGGCCATTGCCGAGTGCCTCGAGCAGGCGATCGCCGAGCTGTCCGACCGCCTCGACGCCGAGCGCCGGGCGCCCGGCGGCATCGGCCGGCAGGCGATGGACCGGGACGCGGAGATCCACCGCCTGACCGGTCGTCTGCGCACCTTGCGTCGCTTCGGTCTGGACCTGTGCCTCGGACGCATCGTCAGCGCGGACACCCCGGAGCCCGTGTACATCGGACGACTCGGCCTCACCGACAACGCGGGGCGTCGACTGCTGCTGGACTGGCGCTCCCCCGCGGCCGAGCCGTTCTTCGCGGCGACCCACGCCAACCCGATGGGTCTGGCGAGCCGCCGCAGGTACCGCTGGACCCGCGGCCGGATCAGCGACTACTGGGACGAAGTGTTCACCGCGGACGGGCTCGAAGGGCACGCCGCGCTCGACGACCAGTCAGCCTTCATCGCCGGCCTGGGCGGCAGCCGGTCGCCGCGGATGCGCGACGTGCTCGCCACCATCCAGGCCGACCAGGACGCCATCATCCGGGCGGGCTCCCGCGGCGCTCTCGTCGTCGACGGCGGCCCGGGCACGGGGAAGACCGTCGTCGCTCTGCACCGCTCGGCCTACCTTCTCCACTCCGACCCCCGTCTCGGTCACCGTCGGGGCGGAGTGTTGTTCGTCGGTCCGCACCGGCCGTACCTGGCCTACGTCGCCGACGTCCTGCCCAGCCTCGGAGAGGAGGGCGTGCAGACCTGCACCCTGCGGGACCTCGTCGCCGAGGGAGCCGCAGCCGGGGTCGAGGCCGACCCGGACGTGGCCCGTCTGAAGTCGTCCGCGGACATGGTGAGGGCGATCGAGCCGGCCGTCGGGTTCTACGAGGAGCCGCCCACCGAGGGGATGACGGTCACGACGCCCTGGTCCGACCTGTGGCTCAGCGCCGACGACTGGGCCGTGGCGTTCGACGCGGCGGAGCCCGGTGTCCCGCACAACGAGGCGCGCGACCAGATCTGGGAGGAGCTGCTCACGATCCTGGCGGACAAGCACGACGGTGACGACGTCCCGCCGGGGCTGCTCCGCAAGTCGCTGCTGCAGAACCGGGAGCTGGTCACGGCCTTCGACCGGGCGTGGCCGCTGCTCGAAGCGGCTGATCTCGTCGGGGACCTGTGGTCGGTACCCGCCTACCTGCGGATGTGCGCTCCCTGGCTCAGCCGTGACGACGTCCGCAAGCTGCAGCGCGCCGATGCCCAGGCATGGACGGTGTGCGACCTGCCCCTCCTGGACGCGGCACGGCAGCGGCTCGGCGACCCGGAGGCGTCACGGCGCAAGCGCCGGCATGACGCCGCTGTCGCCGCCGAACGGGAGCGCATGGCCAGGGTCATCGACGACCTGCTCGAGGCCCAGACCTATGACGACGGCGAGGGCGTGCTGGTCATGCTGCACGGACAGGACATGCGCAACTCGCTGGTCGACGAGAGCGCCCTGCCCAGCGCCGACCCGGACCGGCTCGCCGGCCCGTTCGCACACATCGTCGTGGACGAGGCTCAGGAACTGACTGACGCGGAATGGCAGATGCTGCTGCTGCGGTGCCCGTCCCGCAGCTTCACCATCGTCGGGGACCGCGCCCAGGCCAGGCACGGGTTCACCGAGTCGTGGCGGGAACGGCTCGAGCGGATCGGACTCGACCGGATCGCCCTGGCCTCCCTGAGCATCAACTACCGGACGCCGGCCGAGATCATGGCGGAGGCCGAGCCGGTCATCCGGGCCGTGCTCCCCGACGCCAACGTGCCGACCTCCATCCGCAGCGGCGACGTCCCCGTCGTCCGCGGATCCGTCGCGGACCTGGACTCGATCCTCGACGCCTGGCTCGCCGCACATGCGGACGGGATCGCCTGCGTCATCGGCGATCCCGCGTTCCCGGCGACGTCGCGTGTCCGGTCGCTGACCCCGGAGCTGTCCAAGGGGCTCGAGTTCGACCTGGTCGTCCTCCTCGACCCGGAGACATTCGGCAAGGGTGTCGAGGGAGCGGTCGACCGCTATGTCGCGATGACCCGAGCGACCCAGCAGCTCGTCGTCCTCACGAGCTCCTGACGCCGTCTTACCGGCGGGGAGGCGTACGGCGCCGGCATCGAAAGGCCGGGTTTCAACCGAGCTCAAGGAGAACGACCACCGCTGAGGCCGCTGCCGGCGACGGGGTCAGCCGGCGGCAGCGGCCTGTGTCCGATCAGCGGAACCAGAACCTGACGGACCGCTATCGGTCGCAGTGGAGGTCGCGGGCCGGTCGCTCCCCCGTCGCCAGGAAGTGGGACACCGTCCGGTCACCGCAGGCGTTGCCGTTGGCGAGGTAGGCGTCGTGGCCGGTGGAGTCGACGGTCACCATGACGGCGCGCCTGCCGAGGGCGGCGCGGAGCTTCAGGGCGCCGCTGAGAGGAGTGGCGACGTCGCGCTCGTTCTGGACGAGCAGGATGGTGGACGGGCCACGGTCGGTGATCCGTACCGGGGGCTCCTTGGGCTGGTAGGGCCAGGCGGCGCACACCGTCGCGTTCCTCGGCATGCCGGCGGTCAGCGGGTGCTCGGCCCGGCTCCGGGCGGCTCCCTTCTCGTACACGGCCTTCGACGTCGGCCAGGCGACGTCGTTGCAGAGGGTGGCGATGGAGATCGCGGTCGCGTTCTGCAGAGCGGACTCGGGCGGCGCCGAGGGCGCGGGGGGCGCCGTGCCCTTCTGAGCGTTCAGGATCAGCCGGGCCAGGCGGGGGTAGTTGTCGGGGTCGTAGAGGCTGTCCAGCATGGCCTGGCGGAGCACGTTGCCGTTGAGCTCGTCCGGGTTGGCGCCGGGCCAGGGAACGGGTTCGCGGTCGAGGCGTGCGGCGAGACGGAGGAAGAGCGGGCGCACCTCGGCCGGGGCGTCGGCCACGCGGTCGGGATTGCCGGGTGCCGCCGCCCACTTGGCGAACTCGGGGAAGTTGTCCTCGACGCCGGCCTCGAACGCGGCGAGCCAGCCTCGGCCCACCCGGGTGGGGTCGGGATCGTCGTTGCTGTCCAGCACGAAGCGGTCGGTGCGGTGCGGGAACAGCCGGCTGTACACGGCGCCGACGTACGTCCCGTACGAGACGCCCCAGGCGGAGATCTTCCGCTCCCCGAGCGCCGCCCGGATGCGGTCGAGGTCGCGGGCCTCGTTGGCGGAGCTGATGTGCCGCAACAACTCGCCGCCGTTGCGGGCGCAGGCCGCCGACATCCGCCGCGCGGTGGTCATGCTCTCCGTGACGGAGCCGTCGGGAGCGGGCCAGGGAAGGAGCTTCGTCCGGGCGAGGTCGCCTTGTTCCAGGTCGCAGCTGACCGGCGTGGAGCGGCCGTATCCACGGGGGTCGAACCCGATCAGGTCGTAGGCGTCCCGTACCTCCTGCGGCAGCTTCTGTCCCTTGCGTGACGGGTCGTTGAGGCTGCCGCCGCCGGGTCCGCCGGGGATCATCAGCAGGGCGCCACGGCGCGCCTCGGGGTCCTCGGCGGGGATGCGGGAGAACGCGATGCTGATCTTCTTGCCGTTCGGGGCGGCGTAGTCCATCGGCACCTCGACAGTGGCGCACTCCTGCCGGGCGTCGAGCCCTGTTCCCTCGCACGTGGTCCAGTCGAGGGGCGGCGGCTGGGGACCGTCGGTCGTCGAAGCGGTCGCGGTGGTGAGCGGTAGCACGAGGCTCAGCACGGCGGCTGAGGCGGCGAGCAGGGCGGCGTTGCGCTTGATCTTTGTCATGGGTACGAGCTTCGCGGCCCAGGGCACCTCTCTGACATCCTGCCAACTGGCGTGTGCCGACGGGGGCTTGCCCCCGTGCGGTCCTACGGTCAGTGCCGTGGCGTGAGGGACTGCGCACGTATGTCGAGTGGGGAACCGCCCATCGAGGCGTGCGCGTCAGATGAGTGTGACGGCTTCTCGGACCATGCTGCGCACCGCGCACCTTCACGACCTGGACCAGATCACCGACCTGCATACTCAGGCGCGCACCGCGTACTACCAGGCGGGGGGACTGCCGGAGGCGGAGCTCACCGATCCTGCGGCACGCGTGCGTCGACGGGAGATGTGGCTGCGTGCCCTGCAGGACGACACCCGGACGGTGCTGTGCGCCGTGCGAGAGGACGAGACGGTGGGCGTCCTGGCGATGGGCCCTCCGCTGGACGCCGACCTGGATGCCGCGGCCGTCGGCCAGCTCTACCAGATCCACGTCCGACCCGGGCGGTGGGGGCAGGGCATCGGCAGCCGGATGCACGCGGCATTCGTACAGTTCCTTCGTGATGCCTCCCTCACGGCCGGCGTGCTCGAAGCGTGGGAGCGCAACAGCCGGGCCCAGGCTTTCTACGCCCGGCATGGCTGGAAGACCGATGGGCACCGTCGGCCCGGTCCGGGCGACGGGCACTACCTCCGGCTGCGCCTCGACCTGGCTCCTCTTCGGCAGGCCTGATCGAGGCGGCGACGTCCCGCTCGGCGCGCGACTCCCGGTCGCCTCGCCGTGGCGGCTTTCTTCCCCCCCGGGTCCATCTCCCCCCGGCCCCAGGGTCCATGGCGCATGAGCACACAAGGCTCATGTGTCGGGGTGCCGTCAAGGCTCCGCGTCAGGACGGGGCGAGGACGCAGAACTCGTGGCCCTCCGGGTCGGCCAGGCACGTCCACGGGACGTCGCCCTGGCCCACGTCGAGGTCGGTGGCGCCGAGGGCCCGCAGCCGGGCCACCTCGGCTTCCTTGTCGTCACCGGGGTACGGCAGCAGGTCGAGATGGACGCGGTCCGGCACGGTCTTCACGTCGGGCGTGCGGAGGAACTCGAGATACGGGCCGACACCCTTGGCGGAGCGCAACACCGCGTGATCGTCGGTCACTTCGTGCAGGGTCCAGTCCATCGCCTCACCCCAGAACCGGGCCATGGCCCGCGGATCCACGCAGTCGACCACCACCACGGCGATCGGCCCGGTGTCCCGGTGGATCTCCCGGGGCTCCAGCACGCAGAACTCGTTGCCCTCGGGATCGGCGAGGACCGTCCACGGCACGTCGCCCTGGCCCACGTGGGCGGGCGTCGCACCGAGAGCCTTCAGGCGCTCGACCAACTCCGCCTGATGGGCCGCGGAGGTGGTGGCGAGATCGAGGTGCACACGGTTCTTCGTCGTCGTCTTGGGTTCCGGGACGGGAACGACGTCGATGCCGACGGCGACCGGGTCCGGCCACACGAGGCCGCCGGAGGGTCCGACGTAGGTGGTCACGCCGGGGTTGTAAGCAGTCCAGCCGAGCGCCTCCGCCCAGAACCGGCCGACCGCCGAGGCGTCAAGAGCCTTTATGTTCACCATCACGGGTCGCAGTGCCATGCCGGCGATCCTATGCGCCCGCTCCGCAACGACATCCGCACCGTCGCCGAACAGGGATCGACCGGCCGGCTGCCCTACTCTCCGTCGTCCCGTGCGGTGACCTCGCCGGACTTGATGTACCGGGCCAGGTTGAGGTCCGGGCCGTGCTCCTCGCGGATGCCTTCGGCCCACAGGGTGGTCTGGGTGCCCTCGTGCTTGACCATCCCCGGCAGGACGCCGAGCCGGAAGCTGCCGGGCACGGTCTTTCCGTCGGCGGTGTAGGGCAGGACGTGCAGCGGGCCGGGGCCGTCGGCGGCGTACACCGCGCAGTCGGACAGGACCGCCGTCGGGTAGCGGCCCGTCGCCGCCGCGAGCGTGACCATCTTGCGGTGCATGTTGACCCTGGCCCGTGAGATCACCGCGGCGCGGATGTCCGGCCGCCACGTCGGGCGGGCGAGAGCCGGCCACGGCCGGCCGGGACGCCACCCGCCACCGCGCGGCCGCTCCCTCAGCTTGCCGATGCCGCCCTTGACGGTCGCCTTGATCGCGGACAGGACGATCGCCATGTGCTCGTCGCGCTGCCGGTGGCCGTCCATCGCCGCCAAAAACTCCTCGGGCGGCATGTCGCCGGTGACGCCCAGGTCGGCCATGGTGGTGACGTACGCGTCCCGCAGCCGCTTGTACCAGCCGTCCAGATAGCGGCCGTTGTCCGGTCGCACCCACGCCTCGAGGGGTGCGACGTCGTAGCCGAGTTCCACCGCGTACGCCACGGTCGGTGTCGCGTACCAGGCCGGGCCCTCGGGGCGGTCGCCTCTCGGTGTGAACGGGCTGGGCAGCAGCTCTGCGTCGAGCCGCCGCCACTCCTTGCCGACCAGGACACGCGACAGGTCCACGTGGGAGAGGTCCACCAGCCAGCTCCCGGGGAGCTTCGGGTCGAACGGGGGGTTCTTCACGTGGACCGGGGCGCCCAGACCGACGACCGCGCCGTTGGCGGCGGCGCCGAACGCGAGGTTGACGTCGATGCCGACGACGTACGGCTTGAGGCACTCGGCGTCGGTCAGCGGCCGCGCCCAGTCGTACGCCTCCTCCAGCAGCATCTCCTCCGGACCCCGCTGGTGGAAGCGGGGCAGGCCGGCGAGCAGCGGGTGCCCGTCGGGGGCCTCGCACGGGGCGCAGTCGACCGGCTGGGTGCCCAGGGAGCCGGGATTGTGCTCGCTGTGCCGCTTGCCGTGCTCGTCCGGCCGGCTCGCGCGGGTGGGCGGGTGCAGGGCGGTCATCAGTTCCAGGCCGGTCACCGCGGTGGAACCGCGCGGGATCATCACCCGCTGCGCGTAGGTGCCCAGGAGCCGGGCCAGTTCCGGTGGCGGCAGCTCGGCGGCCCCGTCCCAGATCCGGGCGTCGAGCGCGTCCCAGGACGGGATGCACAACTGGACGCAGTGGCGTCTGCCGCCCTGCGCCGGGCGGTAGATCCGCGCCCACGGGCCGAGCCCGCGCCGGGTGAGCTGCCAGTCGGCGCGCCGCAACTGCTTGACTGCCTTGTGGTCGTCGGGGATCCGTCCGGCGAGGCGCTCCTCCTTGGTCAGGCGGACCGGCAGCCCGTACCGCTCCGACGCGGCCTCGGTGAGCACCAGCAGTGGATCGGCGTCCTTGCCGTGGGGGCTCAGCCGGGGCGCGCCGAGTCCGGCCTCGTTCAGGGCCCAGTCGACCAGGGCCGGGAGGGACGCGGCGGGCACGTCCAGGACGAGGCCGCCGACGCAGTACGCGACGACCTGGCCGTCCTGGTCTGCGTCGACGACGGCGAGCGGCCCGTTCTCGAACCGCGCGTCGGCGGCGGCTGACGCGGTCACGGTCGTCTTCCGCGCGGTGGTCTTCGCCGCGCCCGGGCGCCGCGACGGCTGTGCCCCGGTGCGCCCTGCCCGGCGAGGCGGCGCTGCGGACTCGGCAGGGGGAGCCGGCGGCACGGCAGAGGGCGCCGGCGGCACGGCAGGGGCAGCCGCACCCGTGTCCGGGTCGGTGTGTGGGTCCGGCTCCGGCTCCGGCTCCGGCTCCGGCAGGGAACCGGGCCTGTCGGCGGGCGCGGGGTAACGCCGGGCCAGGCCTTCGAGAAGTCGCCGGTAGGCCTCGAGGCGCTCCCCCTTCGGCTCGGCCCGGCCCGCCTCCCACGCCTGGATGCTCGGCACGCGCACCCCGAGCACCTGGGCGACGGCGGCCTGGGTCAGCCCGGCGGCCTCGCGCAGCCTGGCCCGTTCGGCGGGGGGAGGCAGCACACTGCCGTCGTCGACGGCGGCGAGCAGCGCGTCGACGGCGGCGAACAACTCCGGCTGGTCGGTCATCGGTGTTCCCCCTCCCCTACCGGACGCCTTGACGGATCTCTTCGAGGCGGGTCATCAGCCGTTGATAGCGCTGGGAGGCGGCCTGGGAGGAGTTCAGGCCCTGGTGCTGAGCGATCCGCCGCCAGTCCATGCCACGGCGCCGGGCCTCGAGGACCACCTGGGCCTCCAGTCGGTCCAGACGTACGCGCATCTCCCCGAACAAGCTCAACGCCGCACCCACGTCATCCGCGCTCACCCCGTCGGCAGCCACGGTGTCCGGCCGTCGTCCGTCGCCCTGCTGACGAGGGGCGGCAGCCGCGAGCAGCCCACCCAGCAGCACGGCATCCTGCTCCAGACGCCGAGCCTCAGCCCAGTCGGGGGAGGGATCCTCCGCGAACGCGGACAATCGCTCCCGGGCGGCATCCCACACCTCACCAGCCATGGCGCCACCTTACCTCTGCGACGCAACGGGACAACAAACCGTTGTTCCGTTGCGTCGTGTCGGCTGGTCCCACCGCGCGGCAGCGGAGCGCCGCAACCCCGACGCCGTCAGCGCCGGCGCCTCCGCGGCACGTCGTTCACTCCGTCCAGGGGGCGGTGGAGTGGTTCGGCCACTCCACGGCGACCGGGACTTCCTCGGACCTCGTCGACTGTGTGCGGAGGGCGCCGTGAGCGGCTGCGAAGCTATGCGCCGTGGTACGGCAGTGTCGTGCCGGGCAGCGTGTACTCGTCTCTGCGGCCGCACATGCCGAAGCCGCCGAGCCGGGTGGGGGCGGCCTCGTGCGCCGTGGCCTCGGAGAGGTACGACGGCTCGCCGTCGGCCAGCGCGTCGAGCTGGGCGCCGGTGCGTTCGGCGGTGGCCAGGGCGCCGGCCCGCCACAACTCGCGCCAGGTGGGCACCTTGTCGCGTACGAGGCGGGCGGCCGCGCGTTGGAACTCCAGGTAGGGGCCGTTGTCGCCGGCGACCAGCGCCTCGCGCAGGGTCAGGTAGCCCTCGACGGCGAGGTCGCGGCGCCGACGGGCGGCGGCCGCCGTCTCGGGGCCGGTGCCGGGCGGGAGCGTTGCCGCGGCCGCGTACGCCTCGGGGTCGGCGAGCACCTCGGGCGGGAAGGTGAAGACGGCGTCCCCGGCTTCGGGCAGGCCGCTGTTCTGCATCAGGACGGTGATGCGCAGATCGCCGCCCTGCACCATGCGGTGCACGGTGCCCGGGGTGAACCAGGCGACGGCGCCGGGTTCGAGGGGGATGTCCCGGTAGCCGTCGGGACTCAGCGTCTGCACCGCCCCGCGGCCGCCGGTGACGACGTACGCCTCCGTGCACACCAGGTGCAGGTGGGGGCTGCCGCCGCACACACCGTCGGCGGCCTCCCAGTCGTAGGCGCTGAGGTGGGACAGGCCGACGGCGCCGGGCAGCGGGTGGGGAAGGGTGGGCTTGGGCTCGTTCACCACGGCAGGCCCTCCAGGTGGGTGGCTACGCGGTCGCGGTCCCAGGCGCCGTCGGCGAAGACGACCCGGTAGCGGTAGGCGAAGGACTCGCCCGGGGGTAGTTCGAACTCCTCGAAGAACGCCCAGGAGAACGCGACCGTGGGGAACGGTGCGGAGCGCACGAACCAGTGCGACTCGTGGACGGCCGCCGTGCCGTCGAGGTTCTCGGGCGCGTGCGCGAAGACGAGCGTCGAGTGGCCGTCGACGCCGTCGTGCTCGGTGGTGAAGGCCAGCCACGGCCCCTGGGCGCCCATGAGTTTCCCGGCGTCGGCGTCGCTGTCGGGGGCGAAGACGGTGCCGCCGGCGAAGTCGCGCGGGCCGCGCCACTGCAGGCCGGTGTAGCCGGCCAGCTCGCGGCCCGCGGTGGTCGGGGAGCCGAAGGCGAGAGGCCGGTCGCGGATGTTGGTGAGGCGGATCGACCAGTCCAGGGCCCAGGCGCCGGCCTCCTCGTCGACCGAGTGGACGGTGAGCCCCCGCGCCTCGCGGGCCCACTCCTCGCCGCCGTTCTCCACCCAGGTGAGCTCCTCGGTGAAGGCGAGCCGGTCGTCCTCGACGGTGAAGTCGGCGAAGCCGTCGTGCCGCATGGAGCCGACCCGCTCGGGCAGGGCCAGATAGCCCTGGCCGTGGACGTAGCTGTTGCCGCCCCAGAAGTTCTGCCCGGACAGGTGGCTCGCCGTCATCTGCAGGCCCTTGTGCCAGCGGTGGTCGTTCGGCCGGTAGCCGGTCACCGTGCGCCCGGCGAGGGTGCGGACCGGGTGGGCGTACGGCTTACGGGACTCGAAGGCGTCGGGGTCGGGGCGGTAGACGTAGCGGAGGATCTCCGTGCCGTTCGGCGCCTGGACCGCGATGTGGTCGCCGTGGGTGTGACGGACGCGGATGCTCATGCGCGCTCCTCGGGGGCCAGTGGGGGTGATGGCCATGCTTGGCCGAGCGCGGGGCAGCACGCCCAGAAAGCGCTTGCGCACCACCGACCCTAGGCGCGGGTCTCATGTCAGGACAACCCCGTGCGGCGAGATTGATCAAAGAGATGGTGGCAGGTCGGAAGAGGGGCGGGGGCGCGCGGTCGGGGGCGCGCGGTCGCTTCCGAGGTGGGGCGCCCGTACGGGCGGACGACGTGCGGGACACGTCGGGAGCGTCACTGGGCGTGGGAGGTGTGGCGGAGCCATGCGGGATCACTCGGCCGGTGTCAGACATCCGGTGGCCGTCGGCCGACAGGGCCCGGCCGCCGCTCCGGCCCACGAGAGGACAGCCCGATGCACACCTTGGAAACGCAGGGCATCCGTGCCGACCTGCTCGCCATCTACCTCAACGACCACCTCGCCGGCGCCACCACGGGCGTCGAGCGCGCCCGCTTCCTGGCCGAGTCGGAGCAGGACTCGGCGCTCGGGACGGCCGTACGCCTGTTGGCCGGTCAGATCGCCCAGGACCGGGCGAGCCTCCTGGAGATCATGCGACGGCTCGACATCCCCGTACGCCGGTACAAGGTCGTCGCGGGCCACCTCGCCGAGAAGGCGGGCCGGCTCAAGAGCAACGGCCGTCTGGTCCGCCGCTCCCCGCTCACCCCGCTGGTGGAGCTGGAGCTGCTGCGCACCGGCGTGACGGGCAAGGCCGGCGTCTGGGAGGCGCTGCGCCGCCTGGCCCCCGAGGACGGGCGGCTGGACGCCGGCGAGCTCGACGGCCTGCTGGAACGCGCCCACGATCAGCTGCGCACCCTGGAGCGCCTGCACACGGAGCAGACCGGGAAGGCCTTCGGGGCGACCGCCGACCGTCCGGATCGGCAGGAGGAGTCCGGATGAGCGACGACACGCCGTCCGAGGCGGCTGAAGGCGAGCCGCGGCGCGAAAGGAACCGCGCCCCCGTCCGCCGGACGCCGAGGTCTCGGTGCCGTGCGTGACGGCTCGTCAGTCCTTTCTTGCGGGACATCGCGGTGTCGGCGTGGCGCGGCCGGCTCCGCGGCGACCACGAGGGGTGGCCGGCCGGGCCGGGAGCGTGGAGAGCCGTGCCCGCACGCACCTCGCCGGCCGCGGTCGTGGGCCCGCCCTGCCCGCCTCCGCTTCCACCGCGCCGCCCGTGTCTGTCGAGGTGTCACTTTCCACTTCCCGTGGGCTCGTTAGCCCATTCGCTGTCCTTCGGCGATTCCCTCCGCCGCGTCCGTCTCCGCTCCCGCGACCTGCGTGAATGTTCGTGCGGAAGCGGTCATTGCGGCTGCCCGGGTGACGCATGTGCCGGTGCGTCATGTTGCGGAGGTGACGGGGTGTCGGTTGCCTCGTCAGTGGAGCACCACAGAGGCGCCGCGCAGACAGGCCGGACACTGCTCCGTTGGAGGATTCTCTTGCGAAACACATGTATGGGCGTGGGTATGGGCCTGATCATCGGCGTCCTGGCTCTGCAGGGCCCGGCCGCTGTCGCCGCCGGTGACTCGGGTGTCGACATCTATCCGGGGAAGGCCTCCCCGGGCTCCACGGTCACCGTCCGCACCACCGCCTGTGGCGCGGACGTGACCTACGGCAAGGGCGAGTCGGAGGCCGGAGGGAAGTTCCACCTCTTCGAGGGCGACCACAAGGGCGAGCTCAAGGGCCGGTTCACGGTCCCGGAAGGGATCGAGGACCGCACCGACACGATCACCGTCAAGTGCCCACCACGGATCAAGATCACGGATACGTACGAGATCAGCGACCACCGGCCGAACGGCGCCGTCGAGGCCGGCTTCGGAGACGCCTCGGACTCGAATACGCAGCTTGTTCTGGGCAGTGTGCTGATCGCCGCGGCCGGCGCCGGGTGGCTGGTGCGGATGCGCCACCGCTCGAACGGCCATCGGACCTGACCGCCCGGCTCCCGCCGCACCGGCCCCCGGCACCGCAGGCACCCCGGGGGCCGCGAGGACGCTTCTCACTCCGCTCACACCGGAGGCTCAACCTCCGCTCACACCGGAGGCTCAACCTCCGCTCACACCGGAGGCTCAACCGCGATGGAACCCGGGCACAGGACGAGCGCTCCCCCACCACCCCCCTTGTTCACCCCATCGGTCAAGCAGCTGACCTTGGCACTCGTCACAGGCGCGCTGCTGGTCATCGGCGCGATGCACGACGGCCGGCCACCGCAGCCGTCGACCGGCCAGTCCTTCTCCGCCCCGGCAGGCCCCACGCCCAGCCACACCGCCTCGACCCCACGCCTCGGCGTCCAGCCACTGCCTCCCGCGGAGCCGGTCTCGCTGCGGATCCCCGCCATCCGCGTGAACGCCCCCCTCACCAGGCTGGGCCTCGACGCGACGGGGGCGCTGCGGCCCCCGCCCGCCGACAACCCCAGCCTCGCCGGCTGGTACAGCGAGGGCACGACACCGGGCTCGGCGGGGACAGCCCTCGTCACGGGGCATGTGGACATGCCCACCGGCAGCCCCGGCGTCTTCTACGACCTCGGCGCCGTGACCAAGGGCAACAGGATCGAGATCCGCCGGGCGGACGGGCGCACGGCCGTGTTCACCGTCTACGCCGTGGAGGTCTACCCCAAGCAGAGATTCCCCGACGAGAAGGTCTACGGCAGCTCCGGCCTGCCCGAGCTGCGGGTCATCACCTGCGGCGGCGGTTACGTCAAGAACGACGGTTACCAGGGCAACGTCGTCGTCTTCGCGACGCTCACGGCGGTGAGACAGCCGGCCGGCCGCTCCCTGGCGGAGTAGGGCGGCTCGGGTGGCGTTCTGGCGACGGGTGCTGGTCCGGCGCTCCGGCGCCCGTGGTCAGGGACCTGCTGACCGGCGAAGGCCGGGTGGTCTCGCCGGTCAGCGGACTCGGGCGGTCAGGAGACGGCGCAGGCCGTTCCGTTGAGGGTGAACGCGGCGGGCGCGGTGTTCGTGGCGCCCTTGGCGGCGATGAAGCCCAGCGTGACCGAGCCGCCCGCCGGGATCGTCGACGTGTAGGAGGCCGGGGTGACGGAGACCGCGCCGCCGTTCTGGCTGGGAGTCCCGCCCCACATGTTGCTGATCGTCTGGCCGTCGGCGAAGGAGAAGGCGAGCGTCCAGCCGTTGACCGGTGCGGTACCGGTGTTGCGCAGGGCGATCTCGCCCTGGAAGCCGCCCGGCCACTCGCCCACGACCCGGTAGCCGACGGAGCAGGACGCGCCCGGTGTGCCGCCGCCCTTGTCGGTGGTGACGCCGACCGTGGCCGAGCGGGGTGAGCGGTTCCCGGCGGCGTCACGGGCGTAGACGGCGAAGGTGTACGCGGTGTCGGCGGTGAGGCCGGTCAGGGCCACGGTGTTCGTGGTGGAGGCGGCGACCTTGGTCTCGGTGCCGCCGCTGACGCGGACGATGTCGTAGCCGGCCACGCCGACGTTGTCGGTGGCCGCGGTCCAGGTCAGGGTGGCGGAGGTGGACGTCACGGCGGAGGCGGTCGGGGCGCCGGGCGCCGTCGGGGCCTGGGTGTCGCCGGGGCTGCCGCCGCCGTAGACGGTGGCCTCCTTGGCGGTCTGGGCGATGCCGTTGGCGCCGTTGAAGATGCGCTGGCCCCACGAGCTGAGGCGTGTGGGGTCGAAGCCGATCGACAGGTCGAGGACGGGGTCGGTGTTGCCGCTCCAGGACCAGGCCAGGTAGCCGAGGCGCAGTTGCTGGGCGGCGGCCATCATGGTGTCCTCGTCCGGGTCGCCCCACTGGTCGGCGGGCCCGCCGAACTCGCCGATGACGAGGGGCAGTTTCGCGGTGACGAAGGCGTTCAGGTAGTCGGTGATCTCCTGGGCCGTGTCGAAGACGCTGTACATGTGGATGGAGAAGATCAGGTTGCCGGTGGGGTCGGCGCTGTGGACGGACTGCGCGTTGGCGCGCATGACGCCCTGCCAGTCCTGGCCCCAGTTCGGGGCGTCCACCATGATCGTGTGCTGGAGGCCGGCGTTGCGCAGCTTCTTGACCGCGGCGATCGTCGGGGCGGTCCAGCCCTGTGGATCGGTGTTGCCCCAGGGCTCGTTGCCGATGTTGACGATGACGTAGTTCTCCTCGCCGGCCAGGACGTCCTTCAGGCCGATCCAGTAGTCGGCGGCATGGTCGAGGGTGCCCGCGGCCGCCTCCTCGCCGTAGCCGGTGGTGTCGTGGACCTCCAGCACGCAGATGAGGCGGTTGGCCTTGCACTGGGCGATGACGTCGGCGACGTCCTGGGGGCTGTTCTTCGCCCAGCGGTGGCCGTCGGAGAGGACGACGCGGACGGTGTTGGCGCCGAGCGCCTTGACGTCGGCCAGCGACTGGGTCTCGCCCGGGTACCAGGTGTGGGCGTGGTTGACGCCCCGCATGACGAAATCGTTGCCGTTGCCCTCGAGGAGGCGGCCGTCGCCGATGTGGAGGCCGGTGGCGAGGGCGCGCGGTGACGGGGCGGCCTGGGCGGCGGCCGGGGCGAAGAGACCGGCGACCAGGGCGAGTCCGAACAGGGTGGCCAGGGCGGGCAGGAACCTTTGTCGTGTCGTGCTTCGTGCTCTTCTCACTGCGACTCCAGGGAGTGAGCGCCAGAGACTCGGCATCGGAAAGGGAGGGTGGGAGCGCTCCCATGAAGCCACCATGCCAAGTACACGTCAAGTCGTCGCGCACGACCGAGGTGGTGTCCGTGGCGTCGGCGGGTCAGGGGCTCCTCTGGTTGCCCTGCGGGGGAGGGCCGTCGGTGTCCTTCACGGGCCGTCCGGGCGGAGACTCCCCCGCGGCGAGGTGTTCGAGGACCTCGGCCAGTTCCTGGCAGGCGAGTTCCACCGAGCGTCTGGTGTTGCGCTGTTCGGTGATGACGGCCGAGAGGAGCAGGGCGGTCAGGGCCATCGTCCCGTTGAAGGCCTGGAGCTTGATCATGATTTCGACGCGGGTCAGCTCGGCGAAGGGGCCGACCTCGTCCGTGGCCGCGAGGGTGGCCAGGACGGAGGTGAACAGGGCGCACAGCATGCTGCCCGCGAGCCGGAAGCGCAGGGCCGCCCAGACCAGCAGGGGGTAGACGAGGAAGAGCAGGCTGACGGAGCTGTGGGTGGCCAGGGGGACGATGCCGAGGGTGCTGAGCGCCAGGCCGGTGGCCTCCTTCCAGCGGGCCAGGGGCAGGGGGCGGCGCAGGGTGCGCAGGAGCAGCAGGACGGGGGTGACGAGCAGGACGCCCATCGCGTCACCGACCCACCAGGCCAGCCATACGGGCCAGAAACTGTCCGCGGCCAGCTTGCCGATGCCGACGAGGAGGCCGACGCCGATGGTGGAGCTGAGCAGCATGGCGGTCAGGGCGCCCAGGAAGACGAGGGCGAGACCGTCCCGCAATCGGGAGAGGTCGTTGCGGAAACCCACCCTACGCAGCATGAGGTACGCGCAGACGGGGGCGGCCGTGTTGCCCGCCAGGCTGCCGAGCACGCTCGGCCGGAACGTGGTGAGCGACAGGATGACGAGGAGCGCCCCGAGGGCGATGCCCGCCGCGGACCGCAGCCCGAAGATCAGCAGACAGGCGACGGCTACGCCCGAGGGCGGCCAGATGGGGGTGAAGATCGCGCCTTCGACGACGAGTTCGCGCATGAGGCCCAGCCGCCCGGCCCCGTAGTAGCAGAGGGCGACAGCCACCGTCTCGGCGGCGAGGACGGCCGGACGGCGCAGATGTCTGGTACCCACCACAGCAGCCATGAGACACCCGGACGGCGCCGGCGGCGAGGTGAGAGGCGTGGCACCCGGCCCTATGGCTGAAGCTGGCGCCCGTACTCCGCCGGGAACCCGTCACTCCAGGGGATCCCGTCGTGTCCCACGACGAGGACGGCCGCGTCGTCCTCGTGTCCGACGCGTTCGGCACCCTTGATCACGGCGGCGGCGAGCGAGCCGGCCTCCATCCCCGCGACGGCGGCGCCGCCCGCGAGCCGTGCGACCCTCTCGAGGCCCTCCTCGACGCTCATGGAGGGTCCTTCCACGACGCCGTCGGTGAGCAGGACGATCACCCCGCCCTTGGTGAGCCGGTAGCGGGTGACGGGGTACCGCGTCCCCTCCTGGACCCCGAGGGGCGGTCCGCCCTCGTCCTCGGCGACGCCGCACTTGCCGTCCGCGGTGGCCCAGACACAGGGGATGTGGCCGGCCCGGGCGCTCTCCAGGACGCCGGTGACCGGGTCGAGGCGCATGAAGGTGCACGTGGCGAAGAGGTCACTGCCCAGGGACAGCAGCAGATCGTTGGTCCGGGCGAGGAGTTCGCCCGGTTCGCCGGTGACGGAGGCGAGGGCGCGCAGGCCGACGCGGACCTGGCCCATGAAGGCGGTGGCCTCGATGTTGTGCCCCTGGACGTCACCGACGGACAGGCCGATGCGGCCGTCGGGCATCGTGAAGGCGTCGTACCAGTCGCCGCCCACGTTGAGGCCGTGGCAGGCGGGCGCGTACTGGACGGCCAGGTGGTATCCGCGGGCCGTGGGGAGGTCCCTGGGGAGCATGCCGCGCTGCAGGGCGATGGCCAGCTCGACCCGGGAGCGTTGCAGTTCCGCGCGTTCGCGCGCCTGGGCGGTGAGCGAGCCGAGTCTGGCCAGCAGCTCGTCGCCGTCGTCCGTGGGGCGCTTGCGGGACATGGATCACTCCGGGGAGGACGGTAACCCCTTCGGGGCGAACGTCACATTTTACGTTTAGAGGATGATAGCGACCCAGTCGTGAGGTCGGACGGTGCGGGCGGAGAGACGGGGCACCTGGCGGTGCAGCCGTGCGTCCACGGATCAGGGGTCGTGCACGCAGGGGCAACCCGCGTCCTTGTGGCCTGCCTAGTGCCGCGGCAGGCAACGTTTGCCCGTTGAGGAGCGGGGTCGTGGGGGTACCTCCCGCCCGAGCCGTGCGAAGCCGGTTCGAGGGTGGGGGAGCGTGCTCTCGGTGTGCCGGCCGGAAGCCCTCGTACTGGATGTACTCGGGCTTTCGGCCGGTGCGGCGAGAGGGCGTGCCGGGCGTCGCGACGGGGCGAACGTTGCCTGTCGCGGCACTAGCCTCGCGGACGAGCCGGGGCCCGGGTGGTGAAGGGGCCTTCGCCGCCCCACACTGAACTACCGAACCGCGACGCCTCCCGGCGGACGTGCTCAGGAGATGACACCGTGAACTCCCTCTCCCCCGGCTTCCAGGGCCGCCCCCGGCGGACGGCCGACAAACTGCCGCCCGGCCAGTACCCGACCGAGTCCTTCCCCGTGCTGTCCGCGGGCCCCACGCCGAAGATCCTCGTCGACTACTGGCGGTTCACCGTGACCACGGAGGTCGGCGAGAGTCACTCGTGGACCTGGGAGCAGATGATGGCCCTGCCGCAGCGGGAGACGGTGCAGGACATCCACTGCGTCACCCGCTGGTCGAAGTTCGACACCCGGTGGCGGGGCGTGCCCCTCGACGCGTTCTTCGAGGACGTGGAGACGGCCGCGGACCACGCCGTCGTCAGCAGCTACGGCGGCTACACCACCAACCTGCCGCTGGAGGACCTCCTCGACGGACAGGCCTGGATCGTCCACACGTACGACGGCGAACCGCTGTCGCCGGAGCACGGCGGCCCGGCCCGGCTGCTCGTGCCCCACCTCTACTTCTGGAAGTCGGCCAAATGGGTGCGCGGGATCCAGCTCGTGCACGAGGACGAGCCCGGTTTCTGGGAGAGCGTCGGCTACCACAACTACGGCGACCCGTGGCGCGAGCAGCGCAACTGGGGCGACTGAGCGTGGCCGTCGTCTGGCGCCGGGCACGGCTCCTGGAGCGCCACCCGCAGAACGCCACCGCCCGCTCCCTGGTCTTCACCGTCCCCGGCTGGCCCGGCCATCTGCCCGGCCAGCACGTCGACGTGCGCCTGACCGCCGACGACGGCTATCAGGCCGTCCGCAGCTACTCCCTGGCCGCGCCCGCCGACGGACACCGGATCGAGCTGGGCGTGCAGGCCGTGCCCGACGGGGAGGTCTCGCCGTATCTCGCCGACGGGCTGCCGGTCGGGGCGGAGGTGGAGGTGCGGGGGCCGCTCGGGAACTGGTTCGTGTGGCGGCCCGGGCGGACCGAGCCGGTGCTGCTGGTCGCGGGCGGTTCCGGGGTCGTCCCGCTGGCGGCGATGGTGCGGGCCCACCGGCAGTCCCGCGCGCGCGGCGCCTTCCACCTGCTGTACTCGGTGCGCAGCGCCGACGACGTCTGGTACCGCGAGGAACTCACCGACGGGCTGCCCGATCTCGACGTCCGGGTCGTGTACACCCGCGCCTCCCCGCCGGGCACCGCCCGTGCCCCGGGCCGCGTCACGGCCACCGACCTCGCGGACGCTGCGGCCCGGCTGCTGCCGTCGAGCCCCGTCTACGTCTGTGGCCCCACCGCCTTCGTCGAGACGGTCGGCGATCTGCTGACCGGCCTCGGACGGGATCCGGCGACCATCCGCACCGAACGCTTCGGCTGACCCCTACCTTGGAGGACCCCGTGGCAGACACGGCCCCCCATCTCGACGGCAACTGCCTTGCCGGACCGCTCTCGGAGATCCTCTCCGTGGAACCGACCGCCGCCTGGTGGCGCTGCCCGGAGTGCGCCCGCTCGGGGCCGCTCGCCGACCTGCACGTCTACGGCCCCGAGCCCGGCCTCACCGCCCGCTGCCCCGGCTGTGCGCATGTGGCGCTGCGGCTGGTGCGCGAGGAGCGGTACGTATGGCTGACGATGGGCGGGGGCGACGGCGCGTTCCGGTTCGCCGTCGCCTGAGCGTCCTTGCGAAGTCCCGCCCGGGTCAGCCGCCGAGTGCCGCCATGACCACGTCCTTGGCCTCCTCCTGCACCTGTCGGAGGTGGTCGGGGCCCTGGAACGACTCCGCGTAGATCTTGTAGACGTCCTCGGTGCCCGAGGGGCGGGCGGCGAACCAGGCGTTGGCGGTGGTCACCTTGATGCCGCCGATGGCCGCCGCGTTGCCGGGGGCCTCCGTGAGCACGCCGGTGACCGCCTCCCCGGCGAGGGTGTCCGCGGTGACCTGGGCGGGCGAGAGCTTGGCGAGCAGCGCCTTCTCCTCGCGGGTCGCGGGGGCGTCGATGCGGGCGTAGGCGGGTGCGCCGAAGCGGGCGGTCAGGGCGGCGTAGTGCTCCGACGGCGTCCTGCCGGTGACGGCGGTGATCTCGGAGGCGAGCAGCGCCAGGATGATGCCGTCCTTGTCGGTGGTCCACACCGAGCCGTCGCGGCGCAGGAAGGACGCGCCGGCCGACTCCTCGCCGCCGAAGCCGAGCGAGCCGTCGACCAGGCCGTCCACGAACCACTTGAAGCCGACGGGCACCTCCACGAGCCGGCGGCCCAGGTCGGCGGCGACACGGTCGATCATGGACGACGACACCAGGGTCTTGCCGATGCCGGTGGTGTCCGGCCACTGCTCGCGATGGGCGTACAGGTAGGCGATGGCGGCCGCCAGGTAGTGGTTGGGGTTCATCAGGCCCGCGTCCGGGGTGACGATGCCGTGCCGGTCGGCGTCGGCGTCGTTGCCCGTGGCGATCCGGAAGCGGTCCCGCTGGTCGATGAGGGAGGCCATCGCGTAGGGCGAGGAGCAGTCCATGCGGATCTTGCCGTCCCAGTCCAGCGTCATGAACCGCCAGGTGGGGTCGGTGAGCGGGTTGACCACGGTCAGGTCGAGCCGGTGCTCCTCGGCGATCCGGCCCCAGTAGGCGACGGACGCCCCGCCGAGCGGGTCGGCGCCGATGCGGACGCCGGCGGCCCGGATCGCGTCCAGGTCCAGCACGCTCGGCAGGTCGGCGACATACGTGCCGAGGAAGTCGTAGCGGCCGGTGCCGGGCGCGGCGAGCGCCTGGGCGTAGGGGATGCGGCGTACGTCCTTCAGGCCCGCGGCGATGATGTCGTTGGCGCGGTCCTGGATCCAGGAGGTGGCGTCGGAGCCGGCGGGGCCGCCGCTGGGCGGGTTGTACTTGAAGCCGCCGTCGGCGGGCGGGTTGTGGGAGGGGGTGACGACGACGCCGTCCGCGAGGCCCGTGGTGCGGCCGCGGTTGTGGGTGAGGATGGCGTGCGAGACGGCCGGGGTGGGCGTGTAGCCGTCGGCGTTGTCGATGAGGACGGTGACGTCGTTGGCGGCGAACACCTCCAGGGCGGTGACCCGGGCGGGCTCGGACAGGGCGTGGGTGTCGGCGCCGAGGAAGAGGGGGCCGTCGGTGCCCTGGGCTGTGCGGTACTCGCAGATGGCCTGGCTGGTGGCGGCGATGTGGTCCTCGTTGAACGCCGTGTTCAGGGACGAACCGCGATGTCCTGACGTGCCGAAGGCCACCCGCTGCGCCGGGTCGGCCGGGTCGGGGTGCAGCGCGTAGTACGCGGTGACCAGCCGGGCGACGTCGACGAGGTCCTCGGGGCCGGCCGGCCCACCCGCTCGCTCGTGCTGCATGTGCCCGCTCCTCCACATCGGTTGGCCAAAGGCTTGCGGCCCCCATCTTTCCCTGTGGGGAGGGTGGTTCGCGAGTATGAGCCGGGGGTGTCCGACACGACTCGGCCGCACCGTCCGGAGGCCGGGGCGGGCGGTGGCCGCGGGGCGGACTCCCCCGGTCGTGGTCAGCGTCTGCGGCCGCGGACCCCCCAGCCACTGCCGATGCCCGCGACGTGGAGGGCGAGCAGGGTCAGGCCGAGGAGCATGACGTTGGTGGAGGTGAAGGTGTCGTTGGTCGAGATCTCCGCCGCGTTGATCAGGAAGGCGAAGAAGAACGCCACTGCCGCGATGATGGCCAGCACGGTGTCCGTCCCTTCGGGTGTCGGGTCGTTCGGGGTGGTTGTTCTCCGGATGCCCCCGAGCGGGCCGGGAACACTGCTCCGCGGCGCACCGAACTGAGTAGCCGTACTCAGGCGCCGCCGTCCCGTCGCGACGGAGACTGAGGGCCCGATCGCCGCCCCCAGAGAGGCCTCGCCGTGATCAGCCGTGCCGCCACCGCCCTGACGCCGCTCTTCGGGCGGCTCACCGTCACCAGCGAGATCAGGCTCCGCCTGCCCGCCGGGACGATCTTCGTGGCCAACCACGACTCCATGGCCGACCCGGCGGTCGTCATGGCCGCCCTGCGGCGGTTCGACCTGGAGCCGGTGGTCCTGGCGACCGCGGGGCTGTGGCGCGTCCCGCTGCTCGGGCGGGCGCTGACCCGCGCCGGGTACATCCCCGTCCACCGCCGTACGGCACGCGCCGCGCAGGCCCTCGACGCCGCCGCCGAGGCGCTCGCGGGCGGCCGGCACGTCCTGCTCTACGGCGAGGGCGGGCTGCCGCACCGCAAGGACGCGGCCTGCGCTCCGCCCGAGCCGTTCCGCACCGGGCTGGCCCGTCTCGCACAGGCGTCCGGGGCGTTGGTGGTGCCGGTGGGCCACGCGGGCGCCCGGCGGATCGCCTCGGGTTCCACCGCGAAGCAACTGGCAGGCACCCTCACGGCGCCCGTCCGCCGCCCCCGCTGCCACGTCCACCTCGGCGCGCCGCTGCGTCTTCCCGCGGAGATCCACAGCGGCACGACAGCCGCCCATCTCGCCGTCACGGCGGCCTGGCGCACCGCGGTGAGAGCGGTGGGCGAACGGGGTGCGGACCGGCAGCGCGTGGAGTAGCACTCCCTGCCGTCACCGCGGCGCGCTCAGCGTGCCCCTCGCGGCGGCGCCGTGCTCTGGCGGAGCACCAGGCGGGTCGGCACCAGCGTCGTCCCGTGTTCCGGGTCGTGGCCGCGCATCTTGCGCAGCACGGCCTGGACGCAGAGGCGGCCGACCTCGGCGAAGTCCTGATGGAGGGTGGTCAGCGGGGGCAGGAAGGAGCCCGCCTCGGGGATGTCGTCGAAGCCGATGACGCTGACGTCCTCGGGTACGCGGCGGCCGCGTTCGTGGAGGGCGCGCAGCAGGCCCAGGGCCATCTGGTCGTTGGCGGCGAAGACGGCGGTGCAGTCCTCGCGGGCCGCGAGCTCGAGGCCCGCGTGGTAGCCGGACTCCGCCGACCAGTCGCCCCGGACGAGGGGTGGTGGGGTGCGGCCGGCCTCGACGAGGGCGGCGCGCCAGGCGTCCGCGCGGCGCTGGGCCGCGAACGAGTCCTCGGGGCCGCCGAGGTGCCAGACGGTGGGATGGCCGAGGTCGAGCAGGTGCTGGACGGCGGTGCGGGTGCCGCCCGCCTGGTCGGTGTCGACGACCGTGTAGTGGCTTCCGGCGTCGGAGTCGACCACCACCACCTGGACGTGCGGCGGGAGTCTGACGATCGCCGCGTCCAGCAGATGCACCTCCATGATGACGATCACCGCGTCGACCGCGAGCTCCTCCAGCCGGGAGAAGGCGCCGCGCACCTCGTCCTGGGTGGGGACGGCCACCGGCAGCAGGGTCACCGCGTAGCCCTCGGCGGCGGCGGAGGTGGCGATCGCCTCCAGGGTGCGCACGTTGCCGGTCGTGGACAGGGTGAAGGTGATGACGCCGATGGTGCGGAACTCCCCGCGCTTGAGGGCACGGGCGGCGCTGTTGGGCCGGTAGCCCAGCTCCTTCATGGCGGCCAGCACCTGCCGGCGGGTCTCCTCGTTCACGCCGGCGTACCCGTTGGACACACGGGAGACCGTCTGCGACGAGACTCCCGCCAGGCGGGCCACGTCCGCCATCGAGGCGGTGGCCCGGCCACGGGTCCGGGGGCGTTGTGCGGCGCCGCCGGGCCGGGTTGTTCCTTCGGCCGGTTCCACGGCCGCCCCGGCTCCGCTCACCGGGGCTCTTTCAGCCATCTCCACGTGTCAGCCCCACCTTTCGTTCACCACGGGTTCCACGGTCTCCCCAGAGGCCCTTGACCATGGTTATCGGGGCAGTGTAGACATGCCGCCATCAGATGTTTACGTAAACATAACAGCTCGACGGGCTGATGCGACGGCTGATGTTTGCGCAAACATCGTGGCGGTACGGCACCCCGGTGCGGCACCGCCGGTTCCGGGACAGGACGAGCAAGGAACGACATGACGACGCTGCAACCGCCCGCGGCCGCCGAACCGCGGCCGGCACCCCCTCCGGCAAGACGGGACCGCCGCTCCTGGACGGGGTGGGGGTTCATCGGTCCCTTCGTGGCCGTGTTCGCCCTGGTCTTCCTGGCCCCGATCGCGTATTCGATCTATCTCAGCCTCTTCCGTGACCAGCTCATCGGCGGCACCACCTTCGTCGGCCTCGACAACTACACGCAGGCGCTGAAGGACGACCAGTTCTGGGCCTCCCTCGGCCGGGTGTCGCTCTTCCTGGCCGTCCAGGTCCCGATCATGCTCGGCATCGCCCTGCTGGTGGCGCTGGCCCTGGACAGCGGGCGCCTCTACGGCAAGGGCTTCTTCCGCATCACGATCTTCCTGCCGTACGCGGTGCCCGCTGTGGTCGCCACCCTGATGTGGGGCTTCATGTACGGCACGAAGTACGGGCTGGTGGGCGACATCAACGAGGCGTTCGGCGTCTCGATGCCCGACCCGCTCTCGCCCGACCTCGTCCTGGCGTCGATCGGCAACATCGTCACCTGGGAGTTCGTCGGCTACAACATGCTGATCTTCTACTCGGCGCTGCGCGTCATCCCGCACTCGCTGTACGAGGCGGCGGAGATCGACGGCGCCGGACAGTTCCGCGTGATCACCGCGATCAAGCTGCCCGCGATCCGCGGCGCCCTCGTCATCGCGACGATCTTCTCGATCATCGGCAGCTTCCAGCTCTTCAACGAGCCGAACATCCTGCGGCCGCTGGCGCGCAACGCCATCACGACCGACTACACCCCGAACTTCTACACGTACTCGCTGTCCTTCAACGGCCAGCAGCACAACTACTCCGCGACGGTGGCCATCATCATGGGCCTGATCACGATGGTGATCGCCTACGTCGTGCAGCTGCGCGGCATGCGCAAGGGAGCGTGACCCGATGAGCAGCCCTCTCACCACCGACTCCCCCGCCCTGCCCGCCAAGGCCTCCGGTCCCGCCGGGAACGCGCCGCGACTGCGGAGCCCGCGCCGGCACACTCCGGGCAAGCCCCGGCGCAGCGTGCTGCTGACCGTGCTGACCTCCCTGGTCGTCCTGTACACCGTGGTGCCGCTGATCTGGCTGGCCATCAACGCCACCAAGACCCAGGCGGGACTGGCCGATTCGAACGGCATGTGGTTCAGCGACGACTTCGCCCTGTGGGACAACATCCGTGACACGTTCACGTACGACGACGGTGTGTTCTCGCGCTGGCTGCTGAACACCCTGCTGTACGTGGTGCTCGGCGCCGGCGGTGCCACCTTCCTGGCGATCCTGGGCGGTTACGCGCTCGCGAAGTTCAACTTCCCCGGCAAGCGCGGCATCTTCGCGGTCGTCATCGGCGCCGTCGCCGTCCCGGGTACGGCCCTGGCGGTGCCCACCTTCCTGATGTTCAGCAAGATGGGCCTGACCGACACCCCGTGGGCAGTGATCATCCCCTCGCTGGTCTCGCCGTTCGGCCTCTACCTGATGTGGGTCTTCGCCACCGAGGCGATTCCGACCGAACTCCTCGAGGCCGCCCGCATCGACGGGGCCGGCGAGGCGCGCACCTTCTTCACGGTCGCCCTGCCCCTGCTCGCCCCCGGCATCGTGACCGTGCTGCTGTTCACCACGGTCGCCACCTGGAACAACTACTTCCTGCCGCTGATCATGCTCAAGGACTCGGACTGGTACCCCCTGACCCTGGGCCTGAGCGTCTGGAACTCCCAGGCCGAGACCATCGGCGGCGACGTGATCTTCAACCTGGTGATCACCGGTTCGCTGCTCACCATCCTGCCGCTGATCGCCGCGTTCCTGCTGCTGCAGAAGTACTGGCAGTCGGGTCTCGCCGCCGGAAGCGTCAAGGAGTGAGCCCGCGGCCCTCCGGTCGCCCCGTCAGCCGCACGTCGCGCACCAACACCCTCACCCTGTCCCACCCACGAAGAAGTGGAAGCACCTCCATGCGCAGAACGACCAGCCGCCTGCTGCGCGGCATCGCCCTCCTGTCGACCCTCGCCCTGGGCGCCACCGCCTGCGGCGACTCGGACGACGGCTCCGACCAGAAGGCGGTCTCCGCCTCGGACATCCAGGCGGCCCTGAAGAAGGGCGGCACGGTGACGGTCTGGGCCTGGGAGCCCACGCTGAAGACGGTCGCCGCCGACTTCGAGAAGAAGTACCCCAAGGTCAAGATCAACCTCGTCAGCGAGCGGTCCGGCGACAAGCACTACACCGCCCTGTCGAACGCGATATCGGCCGAGAAGGGCGTGCCCGACGTCGCCCAGGTCGAGTACTTCGCGGTGAGCCAGTACTCGCTCACCAAGGGCCTCACCGACCTGGCTCCCTTCGGCGCCGACAAGCTGGCGTCCAAGTACACCCCGGGCCCGTGGAACGCCGTGAGCGAGGGCAAGGCCGTCTACGGCCTGCCGATGGACTCCGGCCCGATGGCGATGTTCTACAACAAGACGGTCTTCGACAAGTACAAGATCGCCGTCCCGACCACCTGGGACGAGTACGTCGAAGCGGCCCGCAAGCTCCACAAGGCCGACCCCAAGGTCTACATCGCCAACGACGCCGGCGACGCCGGCTTCACCACCAGCATGCTGTGGCAGGCCGGTTCGCGTCCCTACAAGGTCGACGGCACCAAGGTGAAGATCGACTTCTCCGACGCGGGCGCCAAGAAGTACACCGACACCTGGCAGAAGCTCATTGACGAGAAGCTCCTCGCCCCCATCAACGGCTGGACCGACGACTGGTACAAGGGCCTGGGCGACGGCACCATCGCCACCCTGACCACCGGCGCCTGGATGCCCGCCAACTTCGTCACCGGTGTCCCGAACGCCAAGGGTGACTGGCGCGCGGCCCCGATGCCGGCCTGGACCAAGGGCGACAAGGCGAGCGCGGAGAACGGCGGCAGCTCCCTGACCCTGCCCGCGCTGGGCAAGAACAAGGAACTCGCCTACGCCTTCGTCGAGTACGCGAACGCCGGTGACGGTGTACAGACCCGCGTGAAGCAGGGTGCTTTCCCGGCGACCACCGCGGAGCTCAAGTCCACCGAGTTCCAGAGCACCAAGTTCGACTACTTCGGCGGGCAGGAGGCGAACAAGATCTTCGCCGACTCCGCCGCCAACGTCGCCGACGACTGGTCGTACCTGCCCTTCCAGCAGTACGCCAACTCGATCTTCAACGACACCGTCGGCAAGGCCTACGTCTCCGGCACGAAGCTGGCGGACGGCCTGAAGGCCTGGCAGGACGCCTCGGTCAAGTACGGCGAGGAGCAGGGCTTCACGATCGAGAAGTAGCCGGGAAGCAAGAACGCCGGGCGGCGCGGCGACCCGCGCCGCCCCCGTGCACCACATTCGGAAGGACCGCCATGATCTCCACCCTCCAGTCCCGCCGCCGCGGGGCGGACGGTGACCCCGCCCCGCGTCTGGCCTACGGTGCCGACTACAACCCCGAGCAGTGGCCCCGGGACGTGTGGGAGGAGGACGTCCGGCTGATGCGCGAGGCCGGCGTCACCGTCGTGTCCGTGGGGATCTTCTCCTGGGCCCGTATCCAACCGGGCCCGGACACATGGGACTTCGGCTGGCTCGACGAGATCATGGATCTGCTGCACGCGGGCGGCATCGGGGTCGACCTGGCCACCGCGACCGCCTCCCCGCCGCCCTGGCTCACCACCGCCCACCCGGAGATCCTCCCGGTGACGGCGAACGGCGAGACGGTGTGGCCGGGGGCGCGGCAGCACTGGCGGCCCACCTCCCCCGTCTTCCGCGAGCACGCGCTGCGTCTGGTCCGGGAGCTGGCGAACCGCTACCAGGACCACCCGGCGCTGGTGGCCTGGCACGTCTCCAACGAGCTGGGCTGCCACAACATCTACGACTACTCCGACGACGCGGCCCGCGCCTTCCGCGCCTGGCTGCGCGCCCGCTACGGCACACTCGACGCCCTCAACCACGCCTGGGGCACGGCCTTCTGGTCGCAGCGCTACAGCGACTGGGAGCAGATCCTGCCGCCGCGGCTCGCCGCCTCGCACCCCAACCCGACCCAGCAGCTGGACTTCAAGCGGTTCTCCTCGGACGCGCTGAAGGAACACCTGCGCGCGGAGCGGGAGATCCTCCGGGAGCTCACGCCCGACGTGCCGGTCACCACCAACTTCATGGTGATGGGCGGCACCAAGGGCATGAACTACCCGGACTGGGCCGACGAGATCGACTTCGTCTCCAACGACCACTACGTCCACCCCGGCCCGCAGGACCGTGACGAGCTGTCCTTCTCGGCGAACCTCGTCAGCGGCATCGCGGGCGGCCGGCCCTGGTTCCTGATGGAGCACTCGACGAGCGCGGTCAACTGGCAGCCCGTCAACGTGGCGAAGCGGCCCGGCGACCTGGCCCGCGACTCGCTGCTGCACGTGGCGCACGGCGCGGACGCGGTGTGCTTCTTCCAGTGGCGGCAGTCGGCGGCCGGCGCCGAGAAGTACCACTCGGCGATGGTCCCGCACGCCGGCGCGGACAGCGACGTCTTCCGCGCGGTGACCGAGCTGGGCGCCACCCTGAAGACGCTCGCGCCGGTCGCCGGCACCGAGCGGGAACCCGCCCGGGTCGGCATCCTCTACGACTGGGAGTCGTGGTGGGCCAGTGAGCAGGACTCCCACCCCACCTCCCTGCTCGACTACCGGCAGGAGGCGCTCGACTGGTACTCGGCGCTCCTCGCCCTCGGCATCCGCGCCGATCTCGTCACCACCCGCGCCGACCTCGCCCGCTACGGGATGCTGATCGCCCCCGTGCTGCACGTGGTCCCCGCCGAGCTCGCCAAGGAGCTGACGCGCTACGCGGAGCAGGGCGGCCACCTCGTCACCACGTACTTCTCCGGGGTCGTCGACGAGAACGACCACGTCTGGCTCGGCGGCTACCCGGGCGCCCTGCGCGAACTGCTCGGCATCCGGGTCGAGGAGTTCGGGCCGCTCCTGGCCGGGGAGAGCGTGGAGCTGGACGACGCCACCACGGGCACCCTGTGGACCGACCAGGTCACCGTCACCGACGCCGACACACAGGTCCTGGCCCGCTACCGCACGGGTGCGCACGCCGGCCGCCCGGCCGTCACCCGGCGTTCCACGGGCGGCGGTTCGGCCTCCTACGTCTCCACGCGCCTCGGCGTCGACGGGCTCGCCTCGCTGCTGCCGCGGCTGCTGGAGCCGGCCGGTGTGCAGAGCGAACTCCCGGCCCACCTGCGCGGACGCGTCGAGCTGACCGTCCGGCGCGGTGCGACGGGCCGCTTCCTGTTCGTGGTCAACCGGACCGACGACACCGTGCCGGTGACCGGCCTGGACGGCGAGGTCCTGGTCGGCGGCGCGGACGCCGACGGCGCCCTCGTCCTCGGGCCGAGGCAGGTCGCCGTCCTGCGCCGGCCGGCCGACTGACCCCCGCCCTCACCCCCACCCCCTCGACTCCTCGGCACGGCACGCGACTGTGCCGAGGGCCATCCCCTCCCGCTCTGGCGGCGGGAGGGGCCCACGCAGCGACCGCACCGCAGTTGGGAGCACAGATGGCACGCCGTACCCGCAGCAGACGGTCCCTCGGGGCCGCCACCCTGACCGCCCTGGCCACCGGGGCCGCTCTGCTCAGCGTCCCCACCCAGGCCGAGGCCGCCGCCTCCGTCACCGTCCAGCCGGACCCGTCCTACCAGCAGGAGAAGTTCGAGGGCTGGGGCACCAGCCTGGTCTGGTTCGCCAACGCGACCGGCGACTACCCGCCGGCGGTACGCGAGAAGCTGGCGAAGCTCCTCTTCGACGACGACGGGCTGGCGCTCAACATCGCCCGCTACAACATCGGCGGCGGCAACGCCCCGGACGTCAAGGACTACCTGCGCGCCGGTGGCGCGGTCGAGGGCTGGTGGAAGGCCCCGGCGGGGACCACCCGCGAGGACACCGACTGGTGGAGCGCCGACGACCCGGCCGACTGGAACAAGGACGCCGACGCCACCCAGCGCTGGTGGGTCAACCGCATCAAGGACGACATCACCCACTGGGAGACGTTCAGCAACTCCCCGCCCTGGTTCATGACCGTCAGCGGCTACGTCTCCGGCGGATTCAACGCCAACGCCGACCAGCTGAAGACCGAGTCGGTCGACGACTTCGCCGCCTACATGGCGGGCGCGACGAAACGGCTGGAGAAGGCGGAGGGCATCAAGGTCGACACCGTCGACCCGTTCAACGAGCCCAACACCGGCTACTGGAGCACCCGCCTCGGCGCGGACGGCAAGCCGGTCGGCGGCCGTCAGGAGGGCGCCCACATGGGTCCCGAGCTCCAGCAGAAGGTCCTCGCCGCCCTGGCGCCCGCGCTGAAGAAGGCGAAGGTCAAGGCGGAGATCTCGGCGATGGACGAGACCAACCCCGGTCTCTTCTCGACGAACTGGAACGCCTACTCGCAGGCCTCGCGCGACCTCGTCGGCCAGATGAACGTCCACACCTACGGCACCGGGCAGCGCACCACCGTGCGGGACCTCGCCAAGGCCGCCGACAAGCCGCTGTGGATGAGCGAGGTCGAGGGCGACTGGGGCGACGGGCAGAGCTTCACCGACATGCGTCCCGGCCTCGGCCTGGCCCAGCAGATGGTGAACGACCTGCGCGAACTCGAGCCCAAGGCCTGGGTGTTCTGGCAGCCGGTCGAGGACTACGACAACATGAAGCCGGGCGGCGAGTCCGCCAAGGGCGGCAACTGGGGCGAGATCCAGATCCCGTTCAGCTGCACCTCGAAGGACACGCTCCAGACCTGCCCGATCTACACGAACACGAAGTTCGACACCGCGCGCAACTTCACCCACTTCATCAAGCCCGGCGACAAGCTGATCAAGGTGAACGACACCTCCAGCGCGGCCGCGGTGACGAAGAACGGCAAGGGCGCCTCGCTGGTCCACGTCAACAGCACCACCGAGGCCCGCACGGTCACCATCGACCTGTCGAAGTTCGGCAGGATCAGCCGCGACGCGACCGTCACCCCGGTCGTCACCAGCGCCGACGGCAAGCTCGAGAAGCAGGCGCCGATCAAGGTCGCCGACCGCCAGGCCACCTTCACCGTGCCCGCCCAGTCGGTGACCTCCTTCGCCATCAAGGGCGTGTCCGGCGTCGCGAAGGACGCCCCGCTGATCCGCAAGGGCCACACCTACACCCTGACCGGCGTCCAGAGCGGCAAGGCGGTCACCGTCGCCGCGAACGGCACCAACCTGGTCATCGGCACCGGCAACGGCACCACCGCGCAGCAGTGGCAGCTGGACGCCCGCTACGGCAAGACCGGTGCCCGCCAGCGGTACGTGTTCGCCAACCCGGCTGAGGGCAAGCGCCTGGCCGTCCGCGACAACGTGCCCGTGGTGGAGCCCGACACGGGCGAGCGGGACCCGGCCACCGAGTGGATCATGTCGACCACCGGTGACGGCACCTGGACCCTGGTGAACGCCGCCACCGGCCGCGTCCTCGAGGTAGGGGGCCAGGCCACGAACGAGGGGGCCGCCGTCACGACGTGGCAGCCCAACTCCGGTTCCAACCAGCGCTGGAGGGTCACGGACGTGACCCCCGAGGACTGACCCTCTCCGGCAGCGCCACGCAGTCCTCCGCCCGCACCGTGTCCGTCACGGTGCGGGCGGAGGTGTGTCGGTGCCCGTTTCGGTGTCGCTCTTCCGGTGTCGGTCTTTCGGTGCCGGTGCCGGTGCCGGTCAGGAGCGCAGCGCCTTGCGCAGCCGGGGCTCGGAGGCCCGCTCCCACCGCTCGGTGAGCTGCCGCTCCCGCTCGGCGGCGGTGGCCTGTTCCTGGCCGTACAGCAGGCCCCAGGTGAAGCCGGGCTCACCGGCGGCGTGGGCGGCAACCGCCTGGCGGCGCAGGGTGTCGCGGGCGACGACGCTGTCGTGGTGGTCGCCGAGCGCCTTCTGCACGGCCTTGGCACGCTTGGCCAGGCGTCGCGCGGGCCTGCCGAGGGCGGGGACGGCCGCCTCACCGGCGTAGCGGAGACGTTTGGCTGCCTTCCGGGCCTCGTGGAGGGCGGCGTCGCGCTCCGCGCCGGGGGGCTTGCGCCGGGCACGTTCGACCCGGCCGGCCAGCCGGTCGTACTCCTTCAGGATCGCCTGGGGCAGGGCCTTCGCCGGCTTCCGGGAGGCCTTCGGGCGCAGGGGCGGATGGGTGGTCAGCCGGTTCAGCGACTCCAGGAGGGCCATGTAGCGGGGTGAGGAGAGCGCGGCGAGGGAGCGTTCGCGGGCCTGTGCCGACCGGGTGGCGTTCCAGGCCTGCAGGCGGGCGGCGGCGGGGCCGAGGACCAGTTCGCGGGGCAGCGCCTCCATCCCCTCGTGCAGACGCTCCATGAGCACTTCCTGGTCGCGCTCGGCGCCCAGTTCGCCGCCGAGCCACTTCAGGTCCGCCCGGACCGGGTCGGTGACCTCGCGGTCGAGGAGTGAGCGGTAGGAACGCAGGCAGCTGCGCAGGCGCCGGCAGGCGACTCTCATCCTGTGCACCGAGTCGGGCAGGTCGCGGCGTACGGCCGGGTCGAGGTCCACGATGGCGCGGGCCTGTTCCGAGACGTAGGCGAGTACGTGCTCGCCCGCGGAGCCGGGGGTCACGTCGGCGGGGCCGTCCGGTGCGGACTCGGCGTCGGGGGTCGTCTCCTTCAGGGCGCGGGTCAGCTTGGACGGGGCCGTCGCCGGGACGAAGCCCTCCTTGCCGAGCGCCTTGTCGACGCGCTTGAGCAGGGCGGGGTCCGCGTCGCCGGCGAGTTCGACCTCCAGTTCCGTCCAGGCCGTGTGGCCGCCCTCGGGGCGCAGGGAGTCGGCGCGGACCTGGTCGAGGACGACCTCGGCGAGGAGGGCCCCGTCGGCGTCGACGAGGTCGCGGACGGCCCGGCTGGAGCGGATGCGGACGACCGGCTCGAGGCGGGCGCCCCGGGTTCGCGAGAGCGCCAGATCACCCAGGCTGTCGGGGATCTCCTCCTGCAGGGGCGCGCGGATCTCCTCGCGGGTGTCGTCGGCCAGCGGCAGCTTGAGGTGCCATCCCGCGTCGGAGCCGCCCGTGCGGCGGCGCAGGGTCGCGGAGGTGCGGGTCAGCCGCAGGTCGGCGGTGTCGTAGTAGACCGCGTCCAGGTCGTGGGCGCCCGCGTCGACGAGTGTGGCTCCCTTGCCCTTGTTCCTGCCGGTCAGGCCGGAGAGGCTCGGGAAGCCGCCCGAGGCCGGCACTTGGTACTTGCGTTCCGTCTCCCGTGTCGACTGGGTCATGTATGTCCGGTTGACGGGCTGCGCGGAATCAAACCTGCGCGACGCCGGTCCGCACCGGATACGGCAGGTCAACGGCCATCGTCGCGGCACCGGCGGCCGGGATGCGCTCCAGCACGCCGCCCGCGAAGACGTCGTACAGGGGCAGCGTCTCGAGGTGGACGTAGCCGATGTGGGGGTGAGGCCCCGCCCGCGGGCGTGGGGTGTCAGCCGTCGGAGAGGCGGTCGAGGACCTCGGTGACCTGGTGGCGGACGGCGTCCCGGGCCTCCGGGTGGAGCGCGCCGAGGTCGGTCCGCTCCAGGGCGTCGAGGACCTGGTCGGTTCCGGCGTCGCAGGAGGTGCTCTCGCTGAGTACCTCGTAGCCGTCGCGGACGGCCACGCGCAGCAGCTTGCGTCCCTCGCCGTCGGCGTGGACGGCGACGGCGACCACGAAGGGCGGCGGGCCGCCCGCTTCGGCGGGCAGCTTGCGGTAGCCGCTGACCAGGGGCTCCTGCCAGGTGAGGCCGAGCAGCAGGGGGCGCTTCGCGATGAGCTCGGCGAGATCGGTCTCGTGGACGCGGTCGGGTTCGAGCACCGTGGCCCGGGCGTCGAGGACGAGAGCGGCGGGCAGCAGGCAGCGCAGGGTGCTGCCGACGATGTTGCCGCCGACCGTGGCCGTCCGGCGCACAGCGCCCGTGCCCACACTGGCGGCGGCCCGGCGCAGCACCTCAGGCGCCTGCTCGTCGATCCGGTGCAGCACCACGGCCGCGCCGAGCGTCCCGGGCCCGATCACGTTGGCCTCGGGCACCTCCCGCAGGGACACGGCCAGTTCGGGGAATCCGTCCCGTTGCCAGGCCGCCCACACCAGGCTGGCCCCGCCGATCGGTACGGCACCCTCGGCCAGACACTCCTGCACGGCGGATATCGAGGTGGGCAGACGCAACAACACGGCAACCGACCTGCCTTCCCTGGCTGTTGGCGTGAGGAACGCGGCCCCCCGCCAGATGATCACTGGACAGACCGAATTCTGCCCATGCTTGCGGGGGCGCAACCAGGGCTCACGTCTGCCGTCCGTGCGCCCCTCCTGCCGGGGCGCGGCCATGGCCGTCTCCGGAAATTCCGTTGCGGCAGGCGTGGTTGCCCCGGACCCTGACCCTCATGTCCTACGTCCTGCGTCCCGCCACGCTCGCCGACGCGCCCGCCGTCACCGACCTGCTCAACGCGATCGACCTCATCGAGATCGGCCGGCCCGAGACCGACCTGCACACCGTCGAGGCGGATCTGAAGCACCCGGAGACCGACCTCGGGCGGGACTCCTGGCTCGCCTTCGACGGGGACCGGCTGGTGGCCTACGGGCTGCTGTGGGACGAGTCGGGCGGTGAGCGGATCGACGTCGACCACTACGTCCTGACCGACCACCAGGAGGCCGGGCGAACCCTCCTGGAGGCGATGGAGGCCAGGGCATTGGACAAGGCGCGGGAGAACGGCGCCGAGCAGGCCGTGGTGCACCTGCACCTGAACGTCCGGCCCACGCTCGACACGGACCTGATCCGCGCCCGGGGCTGGTCCGTCGTCCGGCGCTACCACGTGCTGCACCGTCCCCTCGACCGTGCGACGGACGTGGCGCCGTCCCTGCCCGAGGGGGTACGGGTGCGGGCCTGTGCGACTGAGGCGGACCGGGCCCGCGTGCACGCGCTGTACCAGGCGAGTTTCGCCGACCACTTCGACTTCCAGCCGCGCGGCTACGAGCAGTGGCTGCACGACGTCGACGCCGCGGGGCTCGACTGGTCGCTGGTGTGGATCATCGGCACCGACGATCTCCCGGACGCCGGATTCCTGCTGGCCCGGGACGACCGTGAGGCCATGGGGTGGATCCGCAGCATCGGCGTGCTGCGCGAGGCCCGGGGGCGTGGCCTGGCCGGGCTGCTGCTGCGGCACGCCTTCGCGGCCTTCGCCGCGCGGGGGCGGGACACGGTGGGGCTGGGCGTCGACACCTCGAACGCCACCGGGGCGCCCGAGTTGTACGCGCGCAACGGGATGACCGTCCACTACGCCGTCGACACCTGGGAGGCGGTGCTGCGCTGAGCGTGGTGTGCTGAGCGTGGCGCGGTCGCCCGACGACGCCGCGGACGGCGGCGGCCTGCCGCGGCCCGGGCGCGTACGTCGTCGCTCAGGTCACCGGCGGTTGCGGGGAGTCGCTCGGTCCGACGGGCGGACACGGGCCCGGAGCGCTGTCGGCAGCGACGGGCGCAGGGGCGGAGGGAGCCGTCCCCTGGGGCGGGACTGACGCGTCGGCATGGACGCCGTACGGGACCGGGAAGCCGGGGGCCGGGGTGTACGGGAGCGGGGCCTGGGGGTGTCCGCCCGGGAAGGGCGGGAACGGCGGGAGCGGTGTCGGCGCGGGGGCGGTCCGGGCCGGCCGGCGGCGGCGGGCCAGCCACAGGACGGCCGCCGTGTACAGGGCGATGCCGGCCAGGTCGAGTGGCACGAGTTGCCAGGGCGCGTCGGCGGCGGTGTCCTGGCTCTTGAGACCGTCGACGACGGCGGCCGAGACGCCGAAGGCGAGGAGGTTGTTCACGGCGTGCAGACCGATGGCCGCCTCCAGGCCGCCGGTGCGCACGGTCAGCCAGCCCGCGACCGCCCCGAACACGACCAGGTCGGCGAAGCCCCACGGGGTGCCCCAGCCGTGGGCGGCGGCGAACAGGACCGCCTGGGGCGCGATCGCCCACCAGGGCGAGCGGAGGAAGGCGCCGACCGCCTGCGTGAACCAGCCGCGGAAGACGTACTCCTCGGCCGCCGCCTGCAGGGGCACCAGGACGACCAGCATCGCCAGGGCCGGGACGAAGAACTCCCAGCCCGCCCACCGCGCCGGCGGTTCGTCGCCCGCGGGCAGCAGGAGCATCGCCCCGGTGGTGAGGGCGAGGATCGGCAGGGCCGTCACGCAGCAGAGGCCCAGCCATCGCCACCGCACTCCGCCCGTCACCGACGAGACCGTGCCGGCCGGGCGGCGGCCGATCCAGCGCACCGCGAGCAGCACGAAGGGGAGGGCGACGGCGAGCATCAGCAGGTCGACGGCGGTGCTCAGCCGGGGGTCGAACTCCACGGTTCCGTCGGGCGCTTCGGGATAGCCCCGCGCGGCTCCCACGGTGGAGGCGAGGCCGTAGAGGACAACGGTCACGACCGTGTACGTCACCGCGAGGAACAGGGTGCCCAGCACGGGCCGCCACCATCGGTGACGTGCCGATGTCCGGGCCAGACGGTGGTAGCCGAGCGGTTCGGCGAGGTGCCCGGGCGGCACGGCGGCCGGCGGGCCGGGGAGGTGACCGGGCAGCGGGGCGGCGAGCGGACCGGGCAGGTGCGCGGGAGCCGCGGCGGGGTGCGGGTTCGTCATGGTGGCAAGCCTCCCCGGCGGCCCGTGGCCCGGCATCGACCCCGGGCAGGAACGGTGTCTCCATCGGAGGGTAGAGAGCGGCCTCGTACCGGGGGCGGGTGCCGGGCGGCCGTGCCCCGTCCTACGCTCGTGCCGACATGGAGACGATACGCAACTGGCTGCTCCCCGCCCTGCTCGCGGCCGGACAGATCGCCTGGCTGTGGCCCGGAGCGAGCCTGGTAGGCGACACGGTGCCCGGTCCGGCGGGAGTCGTCGCCGTCCTGGTCGCCCAGGGCGTCGAGACGGCCGCGCTGGGCCGTCGCCGACAGGCACCGGTTCACGCCCTGGCCTGCACGACGGGCACACTCCTGCTGGGCCAACTCGCCTGGGAATACGGTTACTTCGGGTTGGGGGTGCCGGTCGCGCTGTACTCGGTCGCGGTCCGCCGCCCCGTGCGCGTGACCGTCCGCGCGGTCGCCGCGGCCGTCGGCGTCGAGTGGCTGCTGTCCCTCGTCCACACCGGGCTGCGGCCCGCGCTGGCCTCGGAGTGGGCGCTCGGCGCCCTGCTGTACGCGGTCTGCGCGGGGCTCGGTGAGGCCCGCCACCAGTGGCTCAAGGGGCGGTCGGCCGCGGCCCGTCGGCTGGCCGGCGCGGAGGAGGCCCGACGGCAGGCGGGCGACACCGAACGGCGGCGTCTGGCACGCGAACTGCACGACGTGAGCGCCCACCATCTGACGTCCGTCGTCATCACGGCCGACGCCGCGCTCCGACTCGGCGGCAGCAGACCGGAGTTGACCGCCGAGGCGCTGTCGTTCGCCGAGCGCACCGGCACCGAGACCCTCACCTCGCTCCAACGGCTCGTCGGCCTGATGCGGGATACCGACGGCGGCGCGGATGGGCGCCCGATGACGGCCCGCATCGAGGAACTGATCGCCGGATTCGGGCGGTTGGGGCGCCCGATCGAGGCCGAGCTTCCCGACGACCTGGCCGGTCCGGCGGCCGAGGCCGTCCACGGGATCGTCCGTGAGGCCCTGACGAACGCCCTGCGGCACGCCCCGGGCTGCGCCGCGCGTGTGCGCGTCCGGCGCGGGGACGGCGTCCTGGAGCTGACGGTGGACAACGCTCCGCCGCGTGGCTCCGCACCGCACGGTGTCGGCGGCCTCGGCTCGGGGCGCGGCGTCGCCGGGATGAAGGAGCGGGCGGCGGCCGTGGGCGGGGAGCTCACGGCCGGTCCCGAGCCGGGCGGCGGCTGGCGGGTGCGGGCCGCACTCCCCGATGTCACAGGGCCGCGGAGCCCGTCCGCGGACCGGCGCGACGTACTGCGGGAGCAGCGGCTGGCCGACCCCGCCCTGGTGTTCGCCGCGACGATGCTGCCCCTGTCGTTCGCCATGGTCACCGCGGAGGAGTGGACGGGCGCGAGCCTGCGCGCCGCGGCGCCCGCACTGCTGGTCCTGGCCGCGCTGGTGACCGTCCACGCCCTGCCGTTGCTGTGGCGCCGGAGTGCTCCGTGGGCGGCTCTGCTCGGCGTGCTGGCCACGTCGTGGCTGTGGCCGGTGGCGGTCGCCGTGGCCGACATGCCGGCGCGGGTGTCCCAGTTCTTCGCCGCCGCGGCACTCGCGGAGCTGCTGGCCGTGTACGCGGTCGCGGTGTACGGCCGGGGGGCCGCCGGCACCTGGCCGGCGTGGTGCGCGGCCGCCGTCTCGCTCGCCGGGGTCCTGGTGGCGACGGCGGCCGCCGACGGGGAGCTGACCGGCGCGGGCTCGATGCGGGTCACCGCCGTGGTGATGTTCGTGCCGCTGGTCGTCGTGCTGGCCGCCCTGTTCGTCGCCCTGTGGGGTGCCGGGCTGGCCGTGCGGCGCCGACGGCTGCGGGTGCTGGCCCTGGACGACTTCGCGCTCGCCACCTCGCTGTGGCACGCGGAACGCGCCGCGGACGCCGAACGGCACCGGCTGGCGGAGCGGTTGCGCGACGCCGTGCTGCACCACACGGCCGCACTGGTCGGCCGGGCCCGGCAGGGGCGGCTGGAGGAGGTGGCCGCCGAGGCCCGCTCCGCGCTCGCCGCCATGCGTGAACTCCTGCACGGCCTGGGCGGGTCGGAGGATCCCGGTCGGCGGCTCGCTCCGGCGCCCACCGCCGCGGACCTCGACGCACTGTGCCGGACCCTGGCCGCGTCCGGCCGGAACGTGACCCTGCGGGGCCTGCCCGAGGCCGCGCGGGACCTGCCGGCCTCGGTGGCCCTGTCGGCGTACCGGATCGTCGAGGCGGCGCTCGGCGCGGGCGACCAGGGGCCGGCGCGGGTCACGCTGCGGCGGCGGCGCGACACCCTGCGGGTCACGGTGTCGGGCGTGCCGCTGGCGGTGACCGGGCCGGTGGCCGAGCGCCTGAAGGTGCAGGTGGACGCGGGGGCGGGCCGGATCACGCTCGAACAGGCCGGTATCGTACGGGTGTTGTTGTCGGCCCGGCCGAGTCCGGCGCCCGTCCAGGAGGTGTCCCCGTCGTCACACGCGTGATGGTCGTCGACGATCAGGCGGTGGTCCGCGCAGGATTCGCCGCCATCGTGGACGCCGAACCCGATCTGACCGTGGTCGCCGAGGCCGGTGACGGCGCCTCGGCGGTGTCGCTCGCCGCCGCCGAGGCGCCCGACGTCGTGCTGATGGACATCCGGATGCCCGGCATGGACGGCCTCACCGCGACCCGTCTCGTCACCGAGTCGGAGAAGCGGCCGCGGGTGCTCGTCCTGACCACCTTCGACCTGGACGCGTACGTGTACGAGGCGTTGCGCGCCGGGGCGTCGGGGTTCCTGCTCAAGGACGCCCGGCCCGAGGACCTGCTGTCCGCGATCCGGGTCGTCGCCGCCGGGGAGGGCATCCTGGCCCCGACCGTGACCCGTCGGCTCATCGACACCTTCGCGCAGGGCGCCCCGCAGCCGCCCTCCGTCACCGGTGCGCTGTCCTCCCTCACACCGCGCGAGAAGGAAGTGCTCCTGCACATCGCGTCGGGGCTGGCCAACGCCGAGATCGGCGCCGCGCTCGGGGTGACCACGGGCACGGTGAAGACCCATGTGAACGCTCTGTTGTCCAAGCTGGGGCTGCGGGACCGGGTGCAGGCCACGATCCTGGCGTACGAGAGCGGGCTGGTCCGGCCGCGCGGAACCACACAGGCGTGAGGAGCGGCGGCGGTAGCCGTCGGTGGGGCTCGGCGGCAAGGCCGCTCACGGGCCGACGCCGGGGTGTCCGGATCGTCCAGAACGGCGCGCCCAGTTCCTCGCCGCCTGTCCCTGGCCGGCCGCTCACCCGTCTCGAGGAGCTGGACCCGCCCCACCCCTACCGGTCGGAGCCGATGATGACCCGCCAGCGCGGTGCGCTGGAGCCCTTGGGCGTGCGGGTCAACCTCGGCGAACGGGAAATCGGCGACGAGTACGGGCGGTACGTGGCCGCGGGCGAGTAGGACCGGCTACCCGACCTCGACCAGCAGGTCACCGCCCTCCACCTGCTGGATCCTGTTGATGGCGAGCCTGCTGACCCGGCCGGCCTTCGGAGCGGTGATGGTGGCCTCCATCTTCATGGCCTCGATGGTGGCCACCGTGGCGCCGGCCTCCACCTCGTCGCCCTCGGCTACCGCCAGCGTCACCACGCCCGCGAACGGCGCGGCGACATGGCCGGGGTTGGACCGGTCGGCCTTCTCGGTCACCGGGACGTCCGAGGCCGCGGCCTTGTCGCGGACCTGGATGGGCCGCAGCTGGCCGTTGAGGGTGGACATCACGGTGCGCATGCCCCGTTCGTCGGCCTCGCCGATCGCCTGGAGCTCGATCAGCAGCCGCACACCGGGCTCGAGGTCGACGGCGTACTCCTTGCCCGGCCGCAGACCGTAGAAGAAGTCCTTGCTGTCCAGGACGCTGGTGTCGCCGTAGGCCTGGCGGTGGGTGTCGAACTCGCGGGTCGGGCCGGGGAAGAGCAGCCGGTTGAGGGTGGCGCGCCGGGTCTTGTCCAGGCCCTCGCGGTCCTCGGCGGTCAGTTCCGTCACGGGCTTGGGCTCCGCGCGGCCCTGGAGCGCCTTGGTGCGGAACGGCTCGGGCCAGCCGCCGGGCGGGGTGCCGAGTTCGCCGCGCAGGAAGCCGATGACGGAGTCGGGGATGTCGTACCTGTCCGGCGTCGTCTCGAAGTCCTCGGGGCTGACGCCTGCGCCGACCAGGTGCAGGGCGAGGTCGCCGACCACCTTGGAGGACGGGGTGACCTTCACCAGCCGGCCGAGGATGCGGTCGGCGGCGGCGTACATGGCCTCGATGTCCTCGAAGCGGTCGCCGAGGCCGAGCGCGACGGCCTGGGTGCGCAGGTTGGAGAGCTGCCCGCCGGGGATCTCGTGGTGGTAGACGCGGCCGGTCGGCGAGGCGAGGCCCGCCTCGAAGGGGGCGTAGATCCGGCGGACGCCCTCCCAGTACGGTTCCAGGTCCCCGACGGCCTGGAGGTCGAGGCCGGTGGGGCGGGCGGAGTGGTCGGTGGCGGCGACGATCGCCGACAGCGACGGCTGCGAGGTCGTCCCGGCCATCGAGGCCACGGCCCCGTCGACGGCGTCCGCGCCGGCCTGGATCGCGGCGAGGTAGGTGGCGAGCTGGCCGCCGGCGGTGTCGTGGGTGTGCAGGTGCACCGGCAGGTCGAACTCGCGGCGCAGCGCGGAGACGAGGGTGGCGGCGGCCGGGGCGCGCAGCAGGCCCGCCATGTCCTTGACGGCGAGGACGTGGGCGCCGGCCTCCACGATCTGCTCGGCGAGCCGCAGGTAGTAGTCGAGGGTGTAGAGGCGCTCGTCGGGGTCGGACAGGTCGGAGGTGTAGCAGAGGGCGACTTCGGCGACGGCCGTGCCCGTCTCGCGGACGGCGTCGATGGCGGGGCGCATCTGGCCGACGTCGTTGAGCGCGTCGAAGATGCGGAAGATGTCGATGCCGGTGGCGGCGGCCTCCTGCACGAAGGCGTCCGTCACCTCGGTCGGGTAGGGGGTGTAGCCGACGGTGTTGCGGCCGCGCAACAGCATCTGGAGGCAGATGTTCGGGACGGCCTCGCGCAGGGCGGCCAGGCGCTCCCACGGGTCCTCGGCGAGGAAGCGCAGCGCGACGTCGTAGGTGGCGCCGCCCCAGCACTCCAGGGAGAGCAGTTCGGGAAGGGTGCGGGCGACCACCGGGGCGGCGGCGAGGAGGTCCTTGGTGCGGACGCGGGTGGCGAGCAGCGACTGGTGGGCGTCACGGAAGGTGGTGTCGGTGACGCCGATGGTCGGGGACTCGCGCAGCCAGCGGGCGAAGCCCTGGGGGCCGAGGTCGACCAGGCGCTGCCGGGAACCGGCGGGCGGCTCGCCCTCGGGCGGGGACGGCAGCTTGGTGGCCGGGTCGATCAGCTCGGGCCGCTCGCCGTGCGGCTTGTTCACGGTGACGTCGGCGAGGTAGGTGAGCAGCTTGGTGCCGCGGTCGGCGGAGTGGCGGGCGGTCAGCAGGTGCGGGCGCTGCTCGATGAACGACGTGGTGACGCGTCCGGCCTGGAAGTCGGGGTCGTCGAGCACGGCCTGGAGGAACGGGATGTTGGTGGCCACGCCGCGGATGCGGAACTCCGCCACGGCACGCCGGGCGCGGCCGATCGCGGCCTGGAAGTCCCGGCCCCGGCAGGTGAGCTTGACCAGCATGGAGTCGAAGTGCGCGCTGATCTCCGTACCGGCGTGGGTGGTGCCGCCGTCCAGGCGGATGCCGGAGCCGCCCGGCGAGCGGTAGGCGCTGATGCGGCCGGTGTCGGGGCGGAAGCCGTTGGCGGGGTCCTCGGTGGTGATACGGCACTGGAGGGCGGCGCCGCGCAGGGTGACCGTGTCCTGCGACAGTCCGAGGCCGGCCAGCGTCTCGCCGGAGGCGATGCGCAGCTGGGCCTGGACGAGGTCGACGTCGGTGACCTCCTCGGTGACCGTGTGCTCGACCTGGATGCGCGGGTTCATCTCGATGAAGACGTGGTTGCCGTCGCGGTCGAGGAGGAACTCGACGGTGCCCGCGTTGCGGTAGCCGATCTGGCGGGCGAAGCGGACGGCGTCGGCGCAGATGCGCTCGCGCAGCTCCGGGGCCAGGTTGGGCGCGGGTGCCAGCTCGATCACCTTCTGGTGGCGGCGCTGGAGCGAACAGTCCCGTTCGAAGAGGTGGATGACGTTGCCCTCGCCGTCGGCGAGGATCTGCACCTCGATGTGGCGGGGGTCGACGACGGCCTTCTCCAGGAAGACGGTGGGGTCGCCGAACGCGGACGCCGCCTCGCGGGACGCGGCCTCGATGGACTCGCGCAACTGCGCGGGGTCCTCCACGCGCCGCATGCCGCGACCGCCGCCGCCCGCGACCGCCTTCACGAACACGGGGAAGCCGATGTCCTCGGCGGCCCGGACCAGCTCGTCGACGTCGGTGGACGGCTCCGAGGAGCCGAGCACCGGTACGCCCGCCTCGCGGGCCGCGGCGACCGCGCGGGCCTTGTTGCCGGTCAGCTCGAGGGTGCGGGCGTCGGGCCCGACGAAGGTGATGCCCGCCTCCTCGCAGGCACGGGCCAGTTCGGGGTTCTCGGACAGGAACCCGTAGCCCGGGTACACCGCGTCCGCGCCCGCCCGGCGGGCCGCGCCGACGATCTCCTCGACGGAGAGGTACGCGCGCACCGGATGTCCCGGCTCCCCGATCTCGTAGGCCTCGTCGGCCTTGAGCCGGTGCAGCGAGTTGCGGTCCTCGTACGGAAAGACGGCGACGGTGCGCGCTCCCAGCTCGTAGCCGGCGCGGAATGCCCGGATCGCGATCTCACCACGGTTGGCGACCAGCACCTTGCGGAACATTCTGGATCCCTTCAGCCTGCCCGGTGACGGGACCATCGTGTCCGTGCCGGGCACGGAGTGCCATGTGAGTCGGGCCACTCACCGGTCCTTCTTTCCCGGAAGGAGCCCGGAAGAGGCCTCAGAAAGCGCGTACCCAGCGGGGAAAGCGCTCACCACGGCCGCCCGCGACTGCCTGTCGGTGCGAGCAACTAAGCTCCGGCGCATGAGTGAGGCGGACAGCGACAGACGGGTCGTCGACGGGCGGTTCGAGCTTCGGGCACGGCTCGGTGGCGGCGGTATGGGCACGGTGTGGCGTGCCACGGACCTGGTGCTCCATCGGAGCGTGGCCGTCAAGGAAGTCCGCCCGCCCGACCCGGCACTCGCCGAGTACGACCCCGAAGCCGCGCGGATGCTGCGGGAGCGGGTGCTGCGCGAGGCCAGGGCGCTGGCCCGGATCGACCATCCCAACGTGGTGACGATCCATCACGTGGTCGACGGGGGTGAGGGCAGCTACCCGTGGCTCGTCATGGAGCTGGTCAGCGGCGGTTCGCTGGCCGACCGTCTCGCCCGCGGGCCGATGGAGTCCGCCGAGGCGGCGCGCATCGGCCTGGAGGTGCTCGCCGCGCTGCGCGCCGCGCACGACGCCGGCATCCAGCACCGGGACGTCAAGCCGGCCAATGTGCTGCTGCGCCCCGACGGCCGTCCTGTCCTCACCGACTTCGGCATAGCGGCGATCCGCGAGGCGACCGGCCTGACCGCCACCGGATCGGTCATCGGGACCCCCGACTACATGGCGCCGGAGCGGGTGTCCGGCCACGACGGCGGTCCCGCGTCGGACCTGTGGTCGCTGGCGATGATGCTGTACACGGCCGTCGAAGGACAGCACCCCCTGCGCCGCGCCACGACGCTGGCCACGCTCGCCGCCGTCCTCAGCGAGCAGGTGCCGCCGCCCGCGCGGGCCGGGGCACTGGGCGACGTCCTGATGCGTGTTCTCGTACGGGATCCGGCGGCGCGGCCGGACGCGGCGGCGTTCGCGCGGATGCTGGCCGAGGTGGCGCGCGAGCCGGGACAGCGGGGGCAGGCGCAGGAGCCCCCGACCTCCTACCCTCTGTCTCCTCCGCCGGGAGCGCCGAGTCAGGAACCGGTCACCCCGCCGAGCGGGTTCGGGCCGCCGCCCGGATCCCCGGCCCCGTGGCACCACCCCACCGCGCACCCTTCGCCGGCGCCGTGGGGCGGCCCCACCCCGCCCGTGTTCCCGGCCGCCGGGACCGGCGCCACGCCCGCGGTGGGTCCTGCGGTGCGACCGGCGGGGCGGCGCCCGCGCTGGGCGACGGTCGCCCTGCCCGGGGCAGGGGTGGTGCTCGCCGGTGTGCTCGTGTGGACGCTGTTGCCGGAGCAGGGCGGCGGCTCCTCGTCCTCCGGTTCACCGAACACGTCCGGGACGGCGAGCACGGGTGCGGCGACGGCTTCCGCGACCGGGACGGGCGCGGCCGGACGGCCGGCCCAGCAGACGAAGGAGGCCGGCGCGACCGACATGCTGACCCCCGAGGGCATCCGCACCGCGATCGAGGCGTTCGAGAAGGAGACCGGCAGGGACCGCTTCGGCTCCTTCTCGGTGTATCCCGAGTACGTCTCCGCCTCTCTCATGGTCAAGGGCAGCGACACCAAGTACGACTCGTACACCTACCGCCCCGGCGAGGGGGTGCGGAAGGGCATCATCAAGGGCACGTTGATGACCGGGGAACAGCCGGTCAGCCTGGACGGCTTCGTCTGGGACCGGGTTCCCGCGTTGCTCGCCGAGGCCGACAAGAAGCTGAACGTGGACGACCCCGACAGCCGCTACCTGCTGGTGAGACAGCCGAGCACGGTGTTCGACACCCCCGCGGGGATGGCCGTCTACCTCAGCAACGAGTACAACGAGAGCGGCTATCTGGAGGCCGACACCAAGGGCCGGGTGACCAAGGTGATGCCGGTCGACGGATAGCGCGTCCGCGGCCGCGCTCCGCCGTCGTCAGTCGCGGGCGGCGTCCAGCAGCTCCTGCAGCCGCATCATGCACGGAGTGCAGTGGCGGTCGGTGTCGTGCCCGCCCGCCGCTGCCCCGGCCAGCGAGGTTCCGCACAGGCTGCTGTCGTGCTGGTGCCGGGACACTACGTGCCACACCAGCTCACCGCCGCCCGACGCCAGTCCCACCTTCATCTCGTACACGGCTCTTCCCTTCTGCCGGGCCGACCTCCAGCACACCGCGTACGCCCGCCCCGCGTCCCGTCGGGCTGGGCCGTTCGGGCGAATCCGCCACCGAACGGCGCAGCCCCGGTGGCCGGGACGCGCCGGTCGTGGCAGGGCTGTTCAGCCCTGTGTCACCCGGTGCACGGTGAGGGCGGACACCTCGAAGGACATCTCCGTCACGTCCGGTTCGGGCGCCGGGTGGTAGCGGCCGGCGCACACCGACAGGTTCACGATCAGACAGGCGTACCAGTCCTCCCCCACACCACGGCGATCGGCGAAGACGGTGCTGCCGTTCAGGGCCCAGACGACGTTCCGCGCGCCGAACTCGACGCTCAGGTCGATCCAGCCGCCGGGTCGGACGGCCTCGTCCCGGTGGTAGCGGTGGGCCGCCCGCACATGGTTGGAGAACTCCAGCAGATCGGGATGGTCGGGGTGGTACTCGAACACGTCGATCTCCTGGTCGCCGTCCCGCCAGGTCCAGATCGCGGGCCAGGCCCCCGTCTCGGTCGGCAGCCGGACCCGGGCGTCGAGGCGGTCCCCCGCCCTCACCGTGAAACCCTCCTCGCTGCCCTCGGTGGTCAGCAGCCCGGTGTCCCAGAGGCCGTCGGGACGGCGTGTGGCCCGGAAGGCGCCGCTGCGTGCGTACGCGGGATCGGACACCAGGTGGTCCAGCTTGTCGTCGTCGGGATTCACCGGCCCGCCCCCGGGATAGGCCCACGAGCGGCCCGCGACCCACTGGCGTGGCGAAGTGAAGTCGGCTCTGAAGCAGACGTCGGTCACGGGCGTCCTCCTCGTCCTCGCGCAGGGTGCGTCGCGCGAGGCATCCCCCTCCTCACGACCGTCATGCGACGGCGGGGACGCATGGCTGCGGCAAACCACCCCGGCGCGGGACGGATGCGTACACATGTGCGCGTGTCCGTCAACGGGCTGTCGAGCAGGCATCGTTGACGGACACCCTCGTTCCGTTCGACTGGTCGGACATTGTTCGAGATGTCTTGACGCCACACCACACACCGTTTGACACTCTCGCAACACCACGTCACACAGCTGAAACGGCGGGCCCACATGACGCACATCCCCCGACTCCGCAGCCGAGCGAGACGCTGGGCGGGCCGCCTCGCCGGAACGACCGCCGCGTCACTGCTCCTGGGCCTCCTGGGGACCGCAACTCCCGTGCAGGCGGCGGAGGTCGCCGACGTCACCGACGGTCTGGCCCTCTGGTACAAGCTCGACGGTCCGTCCGGCGTCACGGACGCCTCCGGTCACGGCCGGAACGGCACCGTCCAGGGCACCGCCGACTGGTCGGGCCAGGGCCTCGCCTTCAACGGCACCGACACCTACGTGAAGGTGCCGAACGACGTCATGAAGGGCATGACCGCGATCACCGTCTCCACGGACGTGCTGATCGACGCGACGCAGAGCACGCCGTACTTCCTCTACGGCTTCGGCAACTCCAGCGGCGGCAACGGCAACGGCTACCTGTTCACCACCGGCAACTCCTTCCGCACCTCGATCGCCACCGGCAACTGGTCGACGGAGCAGACCACCAGGCCCGCCGACTCCCACAACCTGACGCGTGCGGTGTGGAAGCACATCACCTACACCCAGACCGGCACCACCGGCGTCCTGTACGAGGACGGTGTGGAGGTCGCCCGCAACACGTCGGTGACCATCACCCCGGGCGCCGTCGGTTCCGGCACCACCACCGCCAACTACATCGGCAAGTCGGTCTACTCCGGCGACAAGCTGTTCAAGGGCAGGATCCGGGACTTCCGGGTGTACGACCGGGCGCTGGCCGCGTCCGAGGTGGAGCAGCTCGCCCTCCCCGTGGCCACGCAGGGCGTCGCCGACGACGAGGCGGCCCTGAGCCTCGGCGACACCAGTGCCGTCGTCGCCGACCTGGACCTGCCGAGGACCGGCACGGCGGGCGGCTCCACGATCACCTGGGCCAGCGACACCCCGTCCGTGGTCTCGGACAGCGGCAAGGTGACCCGCCCGGCCGCCGGCGAGCCCGACGGCCACGCCACGCTCACGGCGACCCTGAAGAAGGGCTCCGTGACCGCCACCAAGTCCTTCGAGGTCACGGTCCTCGCGTCCTTCGACGACGCCGCCGCCACCCGGCAGGCCGCCGACTCCCTCGCCGTCCACAACCTCGACGACGTGCGCGGCAACCTCACCCTCCCGGCGACCGGCGCCTACGGCACCGCCGTCACCTGGTCCTCGGCGCAGCCGGACGTCGTCTCCGCCGACGGCGTGGTCCACCGGCCCGCGCACGGCGCCGGCGCCACGGCGGTCGAGCTGACGGCGACCGTCACCAAGGGCGACGCGAAGGCGACCCGCGTGTTCACCGCCAAGGTCCCCGAACTCCCCGCGCCCGCCGCCCCGAAGGGCTACCTCTTCAGCTACTTCACCGGTGAGGGAACCGCGGACGGCGAGCAGCTCTACTTCGCCCTCAGCAAGGGCAACGACCCGCTGAAGTGGCGGGAGCTGAACGACGGCAGGCCCGTCCTCACCTCGTCCCTCGGAGAGCAGGGCCTGCGCGACCCGTTCATCATCCGCTCCCCGGAGGGCGACAAGTTCTACCAGATAGCCACCGACCTCAGGATCTACGGCAACGGCGACTGGGACGCCTCCCAGCGCACCGGCAGCAAGTCCATCATGGTCTGGGAGTCGACCGACCTCGTGCACTGGACGAACCAGCGCCTGGTGAAGGTCTCCCCGGACAGCGCGGGCAACACCTGGGCGCCGGAGGCCTTCTACGACGCGCAGCGCGGCGAGTACGTGGTCTTCTGGGCGTCGAAGCTGTACGACAACGAGGCGCACTCGGGCGACACGTACAACCGGATGATGTACGCCACGACGCGTGACTTCTACACCTTCAGCGAGCCCAAGGTGTGGATCGACCGCGGCTACTCGGTCATCGACTCCACGGTGATCCGGCACGACGGCACCTACTACCGCCTCTCCAAGGACGAGCGGAACAACACCTCCTCGACGCCGAACAGCAAGTTCATCTTCGAGGAGAAGAGCGACTCGCTGCTCAGCACGTCCTGGACCGCGGTCGCCGAGGGCATCGGCAAGGGCGCGATGAACGCGGCCGAGGGGCCGCTGGTGTTCAAGTCGAACACCGAGGAGAAGTGGTACGCGTTCCTCGACGAGTTCGGCGGGCGCGGCTACATCCCCTTCGAGACGACGGATCTGGACTCCGGTGTGTGGACGCCGTCCGCCGGCTACGACCTTCCGGCCAGGCCGCGCCACGGCACCGTCCTGCCGGTCACGCAGGCCGAGTACGACCGGCTGCTGCGCACCTACCAGCCCGACCAGCTGGTGGCGAGCGCCGAGGACGTGACGGTGAAGACGCGGGTCGGTGAGGCGCCGGTGCTGCCCGCGACCGTGATCGCCGAGTACGCCGACGGTGTGCGGCGGCCTGTCGCGGTCACCTGGGACGACGTCCCCGCTTCGGCCTACGCGCAGGCCGGCGCCTTCACCGTGAACGGCGGCCTCCAGGACGGCTCGGCCTTCGCCGTCCACGCGGAGGTCACCGTGTCGGCGGAGGGCCCCGACGTGCCCGCCGACCTGCTCCTGCGCTACGACTTCGACGAGACCTCCGGCAACATCGCCCGGGACACCAGCGGCCACGGCTACCACGGCACGTACGTCCGCACGCCCGACTTCGGCACCGGCGTGCACGGCGGCTCGTTCAAGATGTCCGGCGACTCCGCGACCTCCCCGTACGTGAGGATTCCGAACGGTGTGCTGAAGAACGCCGACAGCGTGACCGTGTCGACGTACGCCAAGTGGAAGGGCGGCAACAGCTTCCAGTGGCTGTTCGGGCTCGGCCCCGACAGCAACAAGTACCTCTTCGCCACCCCCTCCAACGGTGGCTCCAGCCTCTACTCGGCCATCACGAAGGCGAGTTGGTCGGCCGAGTCGAAACTGACGGCCGGCTCCCAGCTCACGCCCGGCGAGTGGCGGCACGTCACGGTGACCCTCGACGGCCGGACCGGCACGATGGTCCTGTACGTCGACGGCATCGAGGCGGCCCGCACGATCACCACCATCAAGCCGTCCGAGCTGTACGACGCCAACAAGGACTACAGCGGCTACATCGGCAGGTCCCTGTACTCGGCCGACCCGTACTTCGGCGGCGAGGTCGACGACTTCCGGATCTACGACCGGGCCCTGTCGGCCGCGGAGGTCATGGAGCTCAGCGGCAACACGGCGGGCATCGCCAAGGCGACGCACCCCTCGCTGAAGGTCGACGCGATCGTCGACAACGCACACGGCAGCATCACGCTGCCGATGAAGGAAGGCACCGATCTCACCGCCCTGGCACCGGAGTTCACCCTCGCGCACGGCGCGGCGATCAGCCCCGCCTCCGGCAGCGTGCACGACTTCAGCGAGCCGGTGACGTACGAGGTGACCGGCTCCGACGGGAAGAAGCGCAGCTGGACGGTGTCGGCCCTGGTCATGAAGAGCCCGGTCCTGCCGGGGCTCAACGCCGATCCGAACATCGTCCGGTTCGGCGACACCTTCTACCTGTACCCGACCACCGACGGCTTCGAGGGCTGGAGCGGCACGCAGTTCAAGGCCTACTCCTCCACCGACCTGGTTCACTGGAAGGACCACGGGGTCATCCTCGACCTGGGTCCGGACGTGTCCTGGGCGGACAGCAGGGCGTGGGCGCCGACGATCGCCGAGAAGGACGGGAAGTACTACTTCTACTTCTCCGCCGACGCGAACATCGGTGTCGCGGTGTCGGACTCGCCGACGGGCCCGTTCAAGGACGCGCTCGGGAAACCCCTGCTGAAGGCGGGCCAGTTGACCGGCCAGATGATCGACCCGGCGGTCTTCACCGACGACGACGGGCAGTCCTACTTGTACTTCGGCAACGGCCGCGGCTACGTCGTCCCGCTCAACGCGGACATGGTCTCCTTCGACGCCTCGAAGGTGAAGGACATCACCCCGAGCGGCTACAACGAGGGCTCCTTCGTCATCAAGCGCGACGGCACCTACTACTTCATGTGGTCCGAGAACGACACCCGGGACGAGAACTACCGCGTCGCCTACGCGACCGGTCCCTCGCCCACCGGTCCGTGGACCAAGCGGGGCGTGATCCTCGAGAAGGACCTCTCGCTGGGCATCAAGGGCACCGGCCACCACTCGGTCGTCCATGTGCCGGGCACCGACGACTGGTACATCGCGTACCACCGGTTCGCCATCCCCGGCGGTGACGGCACGCATCGGGAAACGACCGTCGACAAGCTGGAGTTCGACGCGGACGGTCTGATCAAGAAGGTCGTGCCCACCCTGACGAGCGTCGACCCGGTCGGCATCGCCCACGCCGGTCCGGACGCGAGCGGGACGGAGGGGGACGCGATCGCGCTGACCGGCACGGTCTCGGGCGCCGGCAGCCCGCGGTGGACCATCGAGAAGGGGGCGCCCTGCACCCTGGCGGACGCCGACGCCGCCCGCACCACGCTCACCTGCACCGACGACGGCAGCTACCGGGTCACCCTGACCGCCGGCCGCAGCAGCGACACCGCGACCGTCACGGTCGCCAACGCGGCCCCGGCGATCAGCTCGGCCTCCGGTCCGAAGTCGCCGATGAGCGTCCGTCAGCGGGCGGTGGTGAGCGCCGTGTTCGGTGACCCGGGCACGTCCGACACCCACACCTGCGCGGTCGACTGGAAGGACGGCACCGAGCCGACCCCCGGCACCGTCACCGCCTCCGGCTGCCGCGCCGAGCACACGTACACCAAGGCGGGCCTGCACCGTCCGGTGGTGACCGTCACCGACGACGACGGCGCCTCCGACAGCACGACGCTCCCCGAACTGGTCGTGTACGACCGCGCCGCAGGCCCGGCGGCCGGGGCGGGCATCGTCCGCTCCCCCGCCGGCGCCTACCCGGCCGGCCCGAAGCTGACGGGCAAGGCGGCCTTCTCCTTCACCGCCGAGTACCGGGCGGGAGCCGTCGTCCCGACCGGCAAGGTCACCTTCGACTTCGGCCCGGCCCGGCTGAAGTTCCGGTCGACGACCGCCGACTGGCTCGTCGTCACCGGCTCCCGAGCCGTCCTCCAGGGCTCCGGCACGGTGGGCGGCAAGAGCGGCTACGCCTTCCGGATCACTGCCCTGGACGGCGCCCCGGACATCTTCAGGATCAGGATCTGGCAGAAGTCGACGGGGACCGTCGTCTACGACAACGGCGCCCTGGGGAAGGTCTCCGGTGCCGTCACCGTGGGCGTCCGTCGCGGATAGGCCTCCGCAGGGCCCGTAGGGTCCGTCCGGTGTCCCGGGCCGCGCCCCCCGCCACCGGGGGGGGGGCGGGCCCGCCGCCGCCAAACCCCGCCCCCCCC
>NZ_JBNCAQ010000024.1:118172-148957 GCF_049808595.1 Streptomyces aurantiaciflavus
GGGGGGCGGGGGGGGGGCCCGGGCCCCCCCCCGGGGGGGGGGGGGGGGGGGCGCCCCGTCCGCGTCAGACGCCTGCCAGCAGCGCCTCCAGTGCCGTCGCGGTCCTCGGGTGACGGGTGAGCAGGGCAGCGCCCGGCGGGGCGGCGTCCGGGCTCGCCCAGGCGCCGTCGCAGCCGAGCAGGTCCGCCAGTGCGTCGCAGGTCGCCGGATGGGCGGCGAGGAGTGCGACGCCGCGGGCCGGGCCCGCCGCCGGCCCCGCCGGCTCCGTGTCCGACGGCTCCTGAGCCTGGAGCCACGGCGGCACCCAGGCGTCCAGCTCCGGGAGGCGGGCCGGGACGACGCGGCCCGCCTCGCGGATGAGCAGGGGGGCCAGTTCGGCGCCGCTGGAGCGCAAGGTGGTGATCAGGGTCGGGAGCCAGGGCAGCAGGACGGGGTCAGGGAGGCGGGCGAAGGCGTTCGACACCGCCTCGACGACGAAGTCGGCGAGGCCCGGCACCGGTTCCAGGGCGTGGAGGAAACCGCTGAGGTAGCGGGGGTAGGCGGGGACGACGAGGGGGTTGGCGAGCAGGTCGTCGCAGCGTGCCCGCAGGGTGGTGCGGGACAGTGTGCCCAGGTGGGTCCGGGCCGCCCACAGCAGGGCCGTCCGCGCGGGCTCCTGGGGGTGGGACTGGGCGAGGGCCAGTTCGAGCTGGGTGCGGTCGCAGCCGAGGGAGAGGGCCAGGCCCTCCATGCTGAAGAGGAAGCCCAGCATGGCCGCGACCTGGCGGACCGTCGCGTCCTCGTCGGTGAACGCCGTCGGCAGCAGCGTGCAGTAGTGCGCGTAGCCGGTCTTGACGAAGGACTCGATCCAGGACGGCAGCACCGGTTCGCTGGTGCGGTAGTAGGCCAGCAGGCCGCGGATGCGGCGCAGTACCTCCGGTGCGCCGTCGACGGTGCGTTCGCTCGCCAGGACTTCCAGGGCGCGGGTGCCGAGTTCGTCGGCGAGGCGGCGGCTGCGCAGGTAGCGGATGGCGTCCTCGACGGTTTCCAGCACCTGGGCCGCGGTGGCCTGCGGCGCGTACGCGGTGCGGCGCAGCCGTTGCTCCAGGACCTGTTCGATGGTGACGCCCTCGTAGCCGAGTTCGATGAGCGGGCGCTGGTGGGTGCCGAGGGCCAGGTCCCAGGACTCCTGGATCGGGCGCTCGCCGAGGCGCCGGTCTCCCATGATCGGCCGGGCGGCGCCCTGGGGCAGGAGACGGCGCAGCATCCACAGCACGTCGGAGCAGCGCTCCAGCTCGGGCCGGGAGGCGATGTCCAGGAGGGCCCGCTGGACGCCGCGTTGCTGGAGTCTGAGGCCGAGCGGCGCGAGCCGGTCGTGCACGTCCCGTGCGAGCGGCGGCAGCGCGTCGTAGCCGACCTGGCCGACCCGGTCGCCGCCCATCATGATCTCGACCAGTCGGCGCACGTCCCGCCGCCCCGGCACCGTGTCCTTCTCGATGCAGGTGACGGCCGCGTCCTGGAAGTCGTAGGGCGTGGGCCTGACGCGGTCGCGCATCCCGGCCAGCAGGATCGACGTCTCGAACACGGCGATGGCGTCGGCGGTGGAGGCCAGGTAGCCGTTGCGTCGCGCGGCCCGCACGATGTCCACCGACCAGCCGAGGAGTTCGGCCTCGTCGAGGGGGTCGAGGGCGGGCGGCCGTTGGAGGAAGCCGGTGAGCCGGTCCGCGGGCCGGGCCTCGGGCACGGCGGCCGGGATGGGCAGGGCCTTCCTCGGCCTGGTGCTCTTCTCTGTGCCCGCCTGGCCTTCCAGGCGGTACGGCCGTACGCCGGTGCGCCGCAGGTTCTTCGCCCATTCCGTCGCGGCGATGGACACCGAGCCGGCGGCCAGGCCGAACTGCGCCTCGATGGCCGCGTGACTGGACGGGATCAGACCGTGCCGCCACTGGGTGGCGGTGGGCGGTGTGATGGTGAAGGTGTCGCTGCCGTGCACGCCGAACTCCTCGACGCGGCTGGCCGCGTGGAACGCGCCGCAGACGTACAGGCAGTCGGCGGGGTCGGTGCCGGTGGTGGCGAGGTGTGCGCGCATCCGGGTCCACATGTACCGCTCGCGGTCCTCGTCGATCCGCACGCGCCGCGGGTCGCCGGGAGCCAGGCGCCGGAAGAGGCTGCCGATGAGCAGCATGACCTGCCGGTAGGTGTCGTGGTCGCTGTCGCCGAGGGGCAGTTCGACGTACTGGTGCCACCACTCCGACCAGTGCCGTACGCGGCCGTGGCGCAGCAGGTGTTCCTCCAGTTCCGCGAAGCGCGGGCGGAGGTCGCCGATCTCCACGCCGACGGCGTCGCCGTGCAGGGCGGTCTCCTCGTCGGCGGGCGGCGCGTCGGGGTCGGTCTCGTGCGGGGTGGGTGTCTCCCATTGGAAGACGTGGTCGGAGGAGCGGTCGACGAGGACGAGTTCGACGCCGGGGGTGTCGAGGGCGTAGGCGATCGCCTGGTATTCGGCCGAGGCCTCGGTGACGGGGGCGACCACGGAGAGCGGCGCCCAGTCGGCGGGGAAGCCGTCGATCTCGCTCGCGAACGCCTGAACCGCCACGGGGAGGCGGCAGTTGCGCAGTTCGGTGAGGAGGGGCGCCATGTCCTCGCACAGCTCGAGGTAGATCACCTTCGGCTGCTTCTCGCGGAGGCGGCGGGCCATGGCGAGGGCCGAGGCCGGGGAGTGGTGGCAGACCGGGAAGATCTCCAGCGGTTCGCGCACCGCCCGTTCCACGTCGTCGACGATGCCCCGCAGGATGCCCTCCAGAGCTCCGGGCCCGTCGGCGAACGCGGTGGCCGCCTCCTGGAGTTGGGTGCGCAGGGCGCTGAACGTGCCCTCGGGCCGGCCGCTCATGACAGGGTCGCGATCGCGTCGCGGCCGCCCTCGAGGAACTCCGGCCAGGAGCCCCCTTCTTCCTTGCTGCGCGGTTCGACGACGCCGTGCAGGTACTTGTTGAGGATGGCGAGGTCCTCGGGCTCGCGCCGGGCCAGCGAGCCGACGAGCGAGGAGGCGAGGGTGTGGGCGGTGAGGGCGCGCTCGCCGAAGAAGTTGCTGTGCAGGATCGCGTCCTCCAGCACGCCGATCTGCTCGGCCGTGGACAGCGCGGACTCCAGCTTCTCGTCGTCGCTGCCGGCCGCGGCGGCGGAGGCCCGCAGGTCGGCGAAGCTCTGCAGCAGCACGTCCAGCAGGGTGGGCGGGACGTCCAGGTCGATCTGGTGGCGGCGCAGCAGTTCCTCGGTGCGGAAGCGGACGATCTCCGCCTCGCTCTTCTTGTTCGTCACGACCGGGATGCGGACGAAGTTGAAGCGGCGCTTGAGGGCGGAGGAGAGGTCGTTGACGCCCCGGTCGCGGCTGTTGGCGGTGGCGATGACGGAGAAGCCGGGTTTGGCGAAGACGATGTTGTCGCCGCCCGCGCCGTCGAGTTCGGGGACGGAGATGTACTTCTCCGACAGGATGGAGATCAGCGCGTCCTGGACGTCGCTGGTGGAGCGGGTCAGCTCCTCGAAGCGGCCGATCGTGCCGGTCTCCATCGCGGTCATGATCGGTGAGGGGATCATCGACTCCCGGGACTGGCCCTTGGCGATCACCATGGACACGTTCCACGAGTACTTGATGTGGTCCTCGGTGGTGCCGGCCGTGCCCTGCACCACCTGGGTGGAGTTGCGGCAGATCGCGGCGGACAGCAGTTCGGCCAGCCAGCTCTTGCCGGTGCCGGGGTCGCCGATGAGCAGCAGGCCGCGGTCGGAGGCGAGGGTGACGATGGAGCGCTCGACGAAGCTGCGGTCACCGAACCACTTCTGGGAGATCTCCCGGTCGAGGCCGTCGGCGCGCTCGGAACCGAGGACGAACAGGCGGACCATCTTCGGCGACAGACGCCAGGAGAACGGCTTGGGGTTGTCGTCGACGGACTCCAGCCAGTCCAGTTCCTCGGCGTACTTGATCTCGGCGGGGGCGCGCAACAGGTCGGACATGTCAGGGCCTTTCCAGGTGAACAGGGGGGCGAATGCCGCGAGTAGTGGGGCGAATGCCTAGGCGAGAGACGACTTGAGTTCGTGTACGAGCCTGCGGATGTGACCGGAGACCACCGGTGTGCCGAGGGCCTTGAAGCGCTCCCGGAACCATGGGTTGACCTCCTGGCGTCCGGAGCTGGTCACCGAGCCGACCGGAATGAATCTCACCCCGGAGCGGTGGACGGCCTCGATGCCCTCGAACAGCGGCTGGGAGCGGTCGAACTCGTAGAAGTCCGAGATCCACACCATCACGGTGTTCCGGGGTTCGGTGATCTTCGGGCGCGCCATGGCCATCGCGACCGGGCCGTCGTTGCCACCGCCGAGGTTGGTGCGCAGCAGCACCTCGAAGGGGTCGTTCACCCACGGGGTGAGGTCGATGGCGCGGGTGTCGTAGGCGATGAGGTGGACGTCCACCTTCGGCAGTCCGGCGAAGATCGACGCCAGGATGGTGCAGTTGACCATGGAGTCGACCATCGAGCCCGACTGGTCCACGACCACGATGAGCTTCTGCGGTGTCGTCCTGCGGGCGGTGTGCCGGTAGTAGAGGCGGTCGACGTAGAGCCGTTCCTCTTCGGGGCTGTAGTTGGTGAGGTTCTTCCAGATGGTGCGGTCGAGGTCGAGGTTGCGGAAGACGCGCTTGGGCGGGACGGAGCGGTCGGGGGCGCCGACGGTGGCCTTCTCGACCTGGGTGCGCAGCACGTCGGCGACCTCGTCGACGAAGCGGCGGATGAGGGCCTTGGCGTTGGCGAGGGCGACGCCCGACAGGTTGCTCTTGTCGCGCAGCAACTGCTCGATCAGCGACATGCTCGGGGTGAGCCGGGCGGCGAGCCTGGGGTCGGCGAGCACCTCGCGCAGATGCATCCGCTGGACGAGGTCGGCCTCGATGGCGCCCAGTTCGGGCCCGATGGCGGGGATCAGGCTGCCCGCGGCGGGGGTGCTCCCGCGGCCGCCGCGCAGTTCGCCGGGTGTGCAGCCGAGGGCGCGCTCCAGCCAGCCGGCGTCGGACTGCCAGCGCGACAGCTGCCCGGCGCTGACGGCTCCGCTGCCGGTGGCGAAGACGTTGAGCAGCACCTTGGAGACCAGCGCCGCGCGGCGCACCTCGGCGGCGCGGTCGCGTCCGTCCTCGTCGTCGCCGCTGTCGCCGGCCTCGGGGACCATGAGCCCGTCGAACTCGGCGGCCAGCTCCGGGTGGCGCTGCACGACGGAGTCGACGGAGGCCTGCGGGTCCAGCAGCGCGGGCGGCAGCCCGAGGTCCTCGACGACGGCGAGGCTCGCGGATTCCAGCGCGGGCTGCTCCTCGGGGTCGAAGAGGCGGGCGAGCAGCCGCCAGTAGAGGGCCTGGCGGCGGTTGTCGTGGGCAGCCGCCTCGGCGGGCTGCCCGGTGAGGTGCTCGGTCGTGTGCTCGGTCATCCGCTCGCTCATTTCCGCAGCAGCCTCCCCGCCCGCTCCCGCAGTACGGTCACGGCGTCCGTCGCGGCCTTCTCCGCCTTGACGCCGGTCTTGTCGGTGGTGCCGCCGGCCCAGGCGCCCGCCTGGAGGGCGACGGTCTTCTTGCGCACGGTCGTCTCGACGGCGAGCGGCTGGAGGCGGAACCGCCCGTCGTCCCAGCGCAGCAGGCCGATGCAGGCGCCGGAGGCGGCGACGGCCTCGGGGATGAGGGGGCCTGCGGTGGGGATGCGGTCGGTGTCGACGGCCAGGGTGTGGCCCGCGAAGGTGAGGGTGAGTGCGTCGCCGTCCTGCTGTGTGCTGTAGCCCTCCAGGAGCACCGGTTCGGCGAGGCGCGTGGGATGGCGGTCCAGAGGTGTGGTGCGTGCGGCGGTCGCGGTCGGGAGGGCGACCCGGGCGGTGGCGAAGGGGTCCGCGGGATCGCCCGGGCGGGCCCGCTCGTCGTCCCAGATCAGATCGCCCTCGTCGGTGAGGGGCATGTCGGTGAGGTCCATGGTGCGGCCTTCGCCGAGGGCGGCCAGCAGGGAGAGGTGGGGGCGCAGCAACTGCCAGACTCCGGCCGCGACGACGGTGTCCGGCTTGGGCACCGAGACGCTCGCGCGCACGAGGCGGGGGGCGCTGCCGTCGGCGGGTTCGAACACCGCGTGGACCTGGGCCTGCGCGGCGGTCGCGTGTTCGTGCAGGTCGACGCCGAGTGGCAGCAGACGGCCGGTGGCGGCGCCGGCGGCCGGCGACGCGGCAGCGCCGGGCTGCGTCAGGAGCAGGGCGCGCGCCCACAGGTCGCCCCAGCGGCGCGCCGGGAACCGCTCCAGGGCGGCGCCGGGACAGGAGGCGGCGAGTTCGGCGGCGAAGCCGTCGAGGAGCGTGGCCAGGCGGCGCAGAGCGGGGTCGGGGAGCATCGCGGAGACGATCTGCGCCGCCGAGCCGACGAGTTCGTGGTCGATGCCCTGCCAGCCGGTGCGGGCGAGGTCCGCGAGCCAGGTCCGGGCGGCCATCAGCAGGTTGGCCGCCTGCTGTGCGGCGGGTGCGGTCACCGCCGTCTCGGTGCGGGTGCGGCCGGTCGTCTCGTCGGCCCGGGCGGTCAGCGCGTCGTGGGCGGCGCCGAGCAGGGCGGTGCGGGCGGCGGCGAGGGCGAGGAAGTGGTCCTCGCTCGCGGCTCCGGCCGCGGCCTTCTCGGCGGCCTCGGCGACCCGCGCGGCCAGGGGAGAACCGGCGACGGCGTGGGCGAGCCGCGTCAGGTCGGCGGCGCGGGCCGGCTGGGGGCGCAGCAGGCCCGCGACGAGGGCCCGGTCGAGGGCGTCGACCGCCGCGAGGGCCTCGTCGAGCCCGTCGACGGGTGCGGTGAGCAGATCGGCGTGCTCCCCCACGCTCGCACCGGACCCGTGCACAGGCTCCTGCGGCGCTGCCGCCCGCGTCGGCGGGAACCAGTGCATCTCCGGCAACGGGGCGGTGGTGGGGGCGAGTTCGAGATAGGCGAGGTGGCGCAGGAACCTGCTGAAGACGGGGGCCGCCGCGGCCTTGCCGTCCGCCTGTGCGGGACGGGTGCCGATCATCGCGGCGGTGAGGGAAGCGGCGTCCGCCTCCCCGCTCCCGGGCTCGACGCGCAGATAGCGGGCGACCCGCTCTCCGCCGTACTGGAGGACGGCCTCGGTGATCAGTGCGCGGATGTGGTTGCAGAACGAGCCCCCGGCGCCGCCGCAGGGACGGTTGTTGTTGGTGCTGCACGCGAACGCGTAGGCGCCGGAGGCGACCGACGAGACATACACGCGCTCGATGTCGGAGCCGCTGGAGACCACGCCCTGGAGGCGTCCGTCGGCCAGTTCGACGAAGGGGACCTTGGCGAGCTTGCGTGGCCGGGCCGGTGGCACCACCCGGGCCGTGCTCGACTTCTCCCAGTCCGTCACCGCACCATCTCCTTCGCAGCACAAGGCGTGTCACGCCGAGTCGGCGCAGCACAGGGGGACTGTCGCGCCAGAGCGGCTGCGACAAGACCGAAGCTACCGGGGACCACTGACAACGCCCCCGCCCGCGACCCGACGGCGCTTTCACCGCCGATGGAGCGGGCCCGGAGCCCTCTCCGTCTCCTTCTAGAATTCGGATGATCATGCTCGGGGGCGTCGGCGGGGGCACGGCGAGAGAAGAAGGGACGGGATTGACCGAGGAACAGGCGGCTTTCGGGGCGCTGCTGCGGGAGTTGCGGCTGTCCGCGTCGCAGACCATCGAGGGCCTGGCGGAGGCGTCGGGCGTGAGCGTGCGCGGCATCGGGGACCTTGAGCGGGGGCGGCGGGCGGCTCCGCAGCGGCGGACGGTGGCCGCACTCGCGGACGGCCTCGGCCTGGACGAGGCCCAGAGGGAGCGTCTGCTGTCGGCCGCGCGGGCCGGGCGCAGTCCCGGCTACAGCCCGCTGGGAGTACGGGCGTTCCCGCGCGGCATCGGCGACTTCGTGGGTCGGGAACGGGAATTGGGACGGCTCACCGAGCTCGCCGCCGGCGAAAGTGCCCAGCCGGTGGTGGTGGCCGTGTCCGGGCCGCCTGGAACCGGCAAGACGACGCTCGCGCTGCACGCCGCACGCGGCCTCGCCGGCCGTTTTCCCGACGGGCAGCTGGTCCTGGACCTGCGCGGCATGGACGACGACCCGCCCGGCCCGGCCGAGCTCGTGCTGGGTGTGCTCAAGGCCCTCCAGGTCGCCGACCGCGACCTCGTCAAAGCCGGTCCGCAGGGCCATCCGGCGCTGTACCGGCAGCTGCTGGCCGAGCGGCGCTGTCTGCTGGTGCTGGACAACGCCCGGGACGAGGGCCAGGTGCGCCCGCTGCTGCCGGCCGCCGGTACGAGCATGGTGGTGGTGACGAGCCGGCGCATGCTGACGGGGTTGGAGAGCGTGCACCGGCTGCCGCTCGGAGAGCTGAGCCCGGCCGAGGCCGCCGCCTTCCTGACCGGCCTCGTCGGGGCCGATCGTGCCGAGGCCGATCCGGCCGCCCTCGCCGAGGTCGCCGAGCGCTGCGGGCATCTTCCGCTGGCGCTGCGGGTGGCGGGCAACTGGCTGGCCACGCGGACCGGTTGGACCGTGCGGCGGCTCGCCGACCGGCTCTCCGTCGAGGACCGGCGGCTGGACGTGCTCGCCGCCGGGGACGTCCGCGTCGACGCCGCCTTCGACCTGTCGTACCGGCAGCTCACGCCGTCCGCCGCACGGCTGTTCCGGCGGCTCGCGCTCGTGCCCGGTCCGGACGTCGGGGCCGCCGGGGCGGCCGAGCTGACCGGGCAGAAGGTGTTCGACGCCGAGGACGCCCTGGAGGAGCTGGTCGAGACCGGGCTGCTGGGCACGGACGGGGACCGGTACCGGCTCCACGACCTGCTGCGGCTGTTCGCCCGGATCCGGCTGGAGGCGGAGGAGAGCGGGCCGGACGCCGAGCGGGCCTGCGCGGCTCTGTATCGCTGGCTGCTGGAGACGGCGGTCGTGGCGGGCCGCTGGTTCGAGCCCGACCACGGCGCTCCCCCACCCACCTGGCAGGGCACCGTCGACCTGTCGTCCGCCGACCTCGCACGCGAGTGGCTCCAGGTGGAGGGCGCCCATTGGCTGGCCGCCCTACGCGCGGCAGCAGCCGCCGGCGAGCACGCCACCGTGGTGGAGGTGGCCGAGGCGCTGCACTGGTTCTCCGACCAGTGGATCTTCTGGGGGCACTGGCCGGAGGTGTTCGGCACCGCCGCCCGCTCGGCGCAGACCCTCGGCGACCCGGTCCTGGAGGCGACACACCTCAACTACCACGCCTGGGCGTTGCTGGTGTGCGAGGGCCGCCCCCACGACAGTCTCGCCCGCTCCGCCGAGTCGCTGGCCGTCGCGCGGCGTGCGGCCGACGTCCGGCAGGAGGCGTGGGCGCACGTCTACAGCGGCCTGGCCCTGCGCCGGCTCGGCGACCACGTTTCGGCCGCCGACCACATGCACCGTGCGGCGCCGATGTTCGAGGCCGTCGGCGACCTCCACGGCAGTCTCCAGGCGCAGCACGGGCACGCCATGGTCCTGCTGGACTCCGGCCGGCCCGAGGAGGCCCTCGTCTCCTACCGGGAAACGCTGAACTTCCTGGAGCGTGTCGGCGACCGAATCAAGTCGCACATCGCCGACTTCTCCCGGGGCGAGGTGCACTCGGGCATCGGGGCGAGCCACATGCTGATGCAGCGGTGGACGGAGGCCGTCGACCACTTCGCCACCGCCGCGGCGATCTCCCGGAAGAACGGCAACGCCGCCATGGAGAGCCGCCGCTTGGTCGAGCTGGGCGAGGCGCTGCTGTCCGCGGGCCGTCCGGAGGAGGCGCGGCAGGCCTTCGCCCGGTGTGTCTCGCTGGGCCTCGACGCCGACCCCCGGCGTGTCGCGGATGCCCGCGACCTTCTCGCCCGCCTCGACGCCGACTGACCCCCAGCCCCTGTCCCCGCGCCGCCGCAGCGAGAGGACGAGGCCGGGGGTACGGGCGTCGCCGGCGGGCGAGTTCCCCTCGTCGTACCGCCATCCTCGTCCAAGGGCTCCCCCGCGTCTTGTCCCGTAGCGCACAGGGTTGTTCCCTGCGCGCACTCTACGCGGCCCCCGGCTCGTGCCTCGCTTTCTGCCTGCTTCCTGCCTGGAGCCCGCCGCGGGCCACTGCTTGGCTGAGGAACGGCGGGGAAACCGGGCCGCACCGTCGCTGCCCGCCCCGGCGAAAGGCAGCAGCGGGCCCTCCTGGCCCGTGTGACCAACAGCGCCATGGCTTCGAGCTCTCCGCCGGTATCGCACAGGCGGAGAGGAGAACCGGGTGAACCTGGTGCTGACGACGGTTTCGGTCCCCGAGGGAGAGAGACTCGCCTACTGGCGGGACGCGCTGACCACGGCACTCGTACCGATGACGGTCACCGCGCGCGGCGACGGGCCGTTCTCGGGCCGGATCTCCGCCGCCCGCCTGGGGCACCTCCGCGTCTGCGCCATGGAGGCCGATCCGCACCGCACCAGCCGCACACACCGGCACATCGCCCAGGCGCCCGCGGACTACCTCGCGATCGGCGTCCAGACAGCGGGCACGGCCACCCTCGTCCAGGACGGCCGACACACCGAAGTCGGCGAGGGCGACCTCGTGGTCTACGACACGACACGCCCGTACTGCCTGGACTACCCCGAGCGGTTCTCCACCCGGATCGTGCAGATGCCCCGCCGGACCGTGGGCCTGCCCGAGGAGGATCTGCGGCGGGTCACCGGTACCGCGATCCCCGCCACCGAGGGGTTCGATGCCCTGCTGGCGTCCTTCCTGACCACCCTGACCGCCTCGGTCCCGGCCTGCTCCCCCTCCGTCGCGGCCACGTTGGCCGCCGGTGTCGTGGACCTCTTCGCCACGCTCGTGGACGAACGGACGCGGCAGGGCCGTCAGCAGACGGCGAGGGCGCCGCACGACCACCTCCTCCCGCGCATCCGGGACCACATCGACCGCAATCTGGGCGACCCGGAACTGTCCCCGCACACGGTCGCCGCCGCGCACCACATCTCCGTGCGCTACCTGCACCGTCTCTTCGAGGGCGAGGGCATCACGGTCACCCGGCTGATCCAGCAGCGACGGCTGCAGGAGTGCGCCCGTGAACTGGGCCTCCCCGGCGCGTCGAGGCGCACGGTGTCGGCGGTGGCCCAACGGTGGGGCTTCGCCAACCCCGCCCACTTCAGCCGGGTCTTCCGCGGCGCCTACGGCGTCTCACCGCGGGAGTGGCGCGGGACGGGTGGGAGGGGCGGTGCGGTCCTGGCCTGCTGACGGGCCGCCGTCGCACGGCCCGGTGGGGTACGCCGCCGTACCCCACCGGGTCCTGCGCTCAGCGGTCGTGGCCGCGGCCCGCCGCCGACGCGTACAGCAGCGCCAGCCCGGCCACGGTCGCCACCACGGTGCCCGCCGCGAGGACACGGCCCCGAAGGGGCCGGGACAGGCCCGCGCCGGACGAACGGGCGGACCGGGCCGACGCGACGCTCCTCCAGGAGCCCACCGAGAGCACCGACACGGCGGAGCCGACGGACCCCACGGACAGCACGCTGCCGACCGAGCCGACGGACAGGGCACTGCCCACGGAGCCGACGGACAGGGCACTGCCCACCGAGCCGACGGACAGGACACTGCCCACCGAGCCGACGGACAGGACACTGCCGACAGAACCGACGGAGAGGAAGCTGCCGACGGAACCGACGAACAGGAACGAGTCGATGGAGCCGATCGACAGGGCCGAGCGCTTCGATTGACGCGAACGCCAGGAGCCGTCGGCAAGGGAACGGATCGTCATGCGTCGATCCTCGCAGAAGCCCTCGCTCAGGTCTCGAACTCGCCGTACCAGGACCGCTCGACGAGGTGCTTCGGCAGGTACGGGGAGGACGTGTCGACGGGGAAGCCCCTGTCGTGGGCGAGGCAGGCCAGGGCGAGGGGGCCCAGGGCGACATGGCGGCGCGGGTCGGCCGAGCCGTCGTAGTAACGGGCGTGGTGACCGAGGGCCTCCCCGAGGGCCTCGGTGAACAGGTCCTGCTGGTCCCTGAGGAGGCGGTGGAAGAGGGCGACGGGCTGGTAGTCGACGAGGTTCAGGAAGTCGGCCGGGGTGCGGGTGGCCACGCGGGGCTCGGAGGACTCGATGGTGGCGACGAGCTTGGGCACGATGTCGTTGGCCGGGACGCCCCCGACGTAGCTCTGCAAGGTGTCGATCCAGTGGAAGACATAGTCGTCGTCCTGCGGACTGGCGTGGCGCAGTTGCTCCAGCGGGACCTGGCACAGGGTCTTCAGCCGGTCGAACTCGCGGCAGACGAGGGCGAGCCAGAAGGCGTCGAGCCAGGCGCGGGCGCTCGCGTGGGCGGCCGGGCCGGTGGCGGGCAGGGAGTGCACGTGGTCGCCGATGCGGCAGTCGACCGTGCCCTCGCGGGCGAGAGCGGTGGTGAACAGGGCGCTGCCGATCTGCGTCGCGGTGACCCAGGCCTCCCAGGTCTCCAGCTTCGCCGCCCGGGGGTCGTCCGCGCAGCGGGCGTGGGCGTGGGCCAGGGCCGCCTCGAAGGCGGGCGTGAAGCTCGCCGGGTCCTGCGCGAGCCGCCCGGTCGACTCGACGACGGTACGGGCGAGCCGGTCGACGTCGCTCGCGTCGGACGCGTCGGACGCCGGGCTCTCGGCGCCGCTGAGGCTCTTCATCAGGTCGAGCAGCTCCTGCGGCGGCACCACCGACATCACCCGGGTGTCGTGGTCGAAGTGCGTGAGGCAGACCAGCTGCCCCTGGTGCCACCAGTACAGCCGTGGGGTGAGCGAGCCGGGGCCGTCCTGGTAGGCGCCGAGGGCGTACGCCGCGAGGTCGTTGACCGCGTCGACGACGGTGCCGTCCACGATCGGGTGGAAGGCCAGCAGATGCCGGGTCGGTACGACGACGAGCGCGCCCGCCTCCGGCAGGTCCCGTCCGGTGACGTCCCGGACCAGCTCGGGCAGGACCAGGGCCTTGCTCGCGACGAAGTGGGAGTCGCCGTACACCGAGTGCAGCGCAGCGCCCGACGGGCCGTGGACCTCCGTGTGCTCCACCGGCTCGGCCAGCAGGTTGGCTCGCCCTGCGGCCCACAGGGCCTCGAGGCCGGCCCGTGCCACGTCGGCGTCGCCGAGGATCCGCACGGTCTCGGGCGCGTCCAGCGCGAGGCCGACGAGGAGGTCCTCGGCCACCGGGCGCACATGGCGGAACTGGTCCACGGCGTCGGCGGGGAGGGCGTCGGACGGCAGCAGGCGCAGGCGGGTGTGGCGCAACAGCTCCGGTGCGTCCTCGTCGCCGCGGGAGGCGGACTCCAGGCGCGTGAAGTGCTGCCGGACGAGTTCGGGCCAGGCCTCCTCCGGCGCGTCCCGGCACCACCGGGCGAGGTTGGTGAGCGGGTGCCGGTGGCCGTCGTACTCGACGACGTCCGTGTCGACCGTCGGCCGTATGCCGTGCCGGGCGGCGAAGTGGTCGGCCGTCAGGGCGCGCAGTCGGCCGGCCTGGGCCACGGTGAGGAGGGGCAAGTGGGCGTCGGGTGCGTCGTGTTGCGTCACATGATCACTCTACGGAGGTGTCCTCCGCGTGCTTCGGCCAGTCGCGGTAGGCGATGCGGGCCAGTTCGTGGACCTCGCCGATGGTGCTCCACTCGTCGCCGCCGAGCCGGGCCAGCGGGCGCAGCCTGCGGATGTCGGGGTGTCCGTCGACGATCACGTCCTCGTGGACGGCGGCGTGCACGACCTGTCCGAGGACGAGCGTGGAGTTGCCGATGCCCAGGGTGGAGTGCAGCCGGCATTCCAGGGCCACCGGCGAGGCCGCCACCCGGGGCGGCCTGACCCGCAGGGAGGGCTCCCGCTCGATGCCGACGGCGTCGAACTCGTCCTCGTCGGCGGGGAAGTCGACGGCGCTGGCGTTGATCTGCTCGAAGAGCGGCTCGGGGGCGAGGTTCACGACGAACTCGCCGGTGGCCTCGATGTTGCGCAACGAGTCCTTGCGGCCGACGGAGGTGAACTGGACGATCGGCGGGTCGGTGCAGGCGACGGTGAAGAACGAGTGCGGGGCGAGGTTGGCGGTGGTTCCGTCGGCCGCCAGGGTAGACACCCAGGCGATCGGCCGGGGGACGACGACGGCGGTGAGAAGCCGGTAGAAGGCTCCCGCGCCCAGGGACTCGGGATCGTGGTCGACGCGCATGGCTGCCAGTTCTACCGGACGGGGGTGTCCTGGGCGGAACCGGCCCCTGACCTCAGCCGACGTCCCACAGGAAGCGGTGGGTGTGGATGGCGAAGTAGGGGAAGGACTGGACGGCGCTGACGCCCTCGACGGGGCGGACGGTGTCGTTGACGAAGTCCAGGAGGTCCCTGGCGGTGGGGCTGACGACTTCGGCGAAGAGGTCGAAGCCACCGGAGGTGAGCACGGAGTAGACCACCTCGGGGTGGGTGGCGAGTGCGTCGGCGACGGGGCGCGGGTCGCCGTCGACGGTGATGCCGAGGAGGGCCATGGCCTGGCCGCCCATGGCCATCGGGTCGGTGACGCCGACGACCTGGACGGCGCGGGAGTCCAGCAGCCGTTGCAGGCGCTGGCGGGCGGCCGACGCGGACAGGCCGACTCTGGGGCCGAGGTCGGCGTACGCGATGCGTCCGTCGGTCTGCAGTTCGCGCAGGATGGCCCGGTCGATCTCGTCCACGTCTGTGTCCTCTTCCTGTCGTCGGGGCTCAGCCGGCCAGCTCGGCCAGGGCGGTCGCGAACAGCTCGGTGTGGGTGTCCACGTCCTGTTCGGTCGTGTCGGGGCACATGAGGGCCATGTTGTGGAACGGGGTGAGCAGGATGCCCCGGTTGGCGAGGTAGAGGTGCAGGAAGTCCTCCAGCTCGGTGTCGCCGGCGGCCGCGGCCTCGGTGCCGGTGCGGGGCGCGGGGGCGGTGAAGCGGTACTCGGTGCGGGCGCCGAGGCGGCTGACGGACCAGGGCAGGGCGTGGGCGTCGATGCCAGCGCGCACGCCGGCCTCGAAGCGCTCGGCCAGCTTGTGCATGCGGGCGAACGCCTCGTCGGTGAGGACGTGTTCGAGGGTGGCCCGCGTCGCGGCGACGGACAGGGCGTTGCCGGCGAGGGTGCCGCCGACGCCGCCCATGTCCACGAGGTCCAGGTCGTCGCGGCCGAGCAGCCGGTCGGCGAGTTCGGCGGAGAGGCCGTAGGCGCCGGCCGGGATGCCTCCGCCGATGGCCTTGCCGATGGTCAGTACGTCCGGCTCCAGGTCCCAGGCGGCGGTGCAACCGCCGGGGCCCGCCGAGAAGGTGTGCGTCTCGTCGTTGATGAGGAGCGTGCCGTGGCGGCGGGTCAGCTCGCGCACGCCGGCCAGGTAGCCGGGTTCGGGCAGGACGATGCCGATGTTGGTGAGCGCGGGTTCCATGAGGACGGCGGCCACGTCGCCGTGGGCGAGTTCGCGCTCCAGGTGGTCCAGGTCGTTGAACTCGGCGACCCGGCTGGTGAGTGTGACGTCGCACGGGGCGCCGACGTTGCCGGGGCGTGCGGTGCCCCGGCCGTCGGGGCCGGTGACGATCAGGGACTCGTCGACGCTGCCGTGGTAGCAGTAGCTGTTCACCAGGATCTTGGGCCGTGCGGTGACCGCTCTGGCGAGGCGGATGGCCCAGCGGTTGGCGTCGGTCGCGGTCAGCGAGAAGCTCCAGCGGGTCGGTCCGAAGCGGCGGGTCAGCTCGGCCCCGACCCACTCGGCGTCCTCGGTGGGCAGCATGGCGGTCGCGCCGCCGAGGGCGGTGAAGCGGTGCTGGACGGCCTCGGCGACGGCGGCCGGCGAGTGGCCCGCCATGGCGCCGGTGTCACCCAGGCAGAAGTCGATGTACTCCTGCCCGTCGATGTCACGGACCCGGGCGCCGCGCGCGGACTCCAGGTAGCGCGGGAAGGCGCCGGCCGTCTTGTTCATCCAGGTCATCGGCACTCGGCCGAAGAGGTGATCGGCGCGCGCGTAGGCGGCCCGGGAGAGGGGGTTCCGCCGTTCGGCCTCGGCGCTCTCGCGGGCCAGCAGGTGACGCAGTCGGGCACGGTCCATGGCACACCCCGGATGGAGGGACGAGTGAATGCCCGAAATCTACGATCGAAAGAGCGGATGAAGCAAGAGATGACGCTCGAATCGGTCGCTGCGGCAATCGATTCAGCGGTCGTGGCGATCGATTCGGTCGCCGTCCGCGCCGGCCGCGTCCACCGAGGGCGCCGACCGGACCCTGGCCACCGCCGCCGCCACCTGTTCCTGCACGGCCTCCGCCGGTGGCGCGCCCTGTACGGCGGAGACCAGGTCGCGGGCGAGGTGGTGCAGCTTGGTGTTGGTGCGCTGGGAGGCATCGACCAGGACGCGCCAGGCGTCCTGCGCGCTCAGCGCGAAGGACGCCATGAGGATGCCGCGGGCCAGGTCGATGACCGGACGCGTCTGCATGGCCCGTCGCAGCTGTACGACCTCGACGCGCAGGTCCCGTTCGGCGTCGCCCGCGCCGTCGCCCCGCGCGTACGGCGGGGCCGCCGTGTCGTCGTCACGGTGGGGGGCGGGTCCGGGGTCGGCGAACAGGGTGTCGGTCCCGGTGAGGGTGAGCAGCCGTTCGACCGCGGGGCCGGCTGAGCGGATGGCGAGGGTCTTGCCCTGCTCGAGGCCCTGCTGCCGCAGATCGAGCAGCACGTCGAGGGCGGAGCAGTCGCAGAACACCACGTCGCCGAGATCCAGGTCGACGCCGCCGACCGCTGCGGCCAGCGCCGCGCGCAGGGCATGCGTGAGCTGCTCGGCGGACTCGAGGTCGAGTTCGCCGCGGATCACCACGACGACGCGGTCACCGTCGGGCCGGAGGGCGATCTCCGGCACGGGCGTGGTCCGGGCGGGCGGAGCCCCGCTCGTCTCAGCCCGTACGCGGTCGTCCTCGGCGTCGAAGTCGGCCTCGTACGCGGGCTCTGCCATGACCGCCTCCTCCGGTCACTCCGGCTCGAGCTTCCAGAGTCACCCGCAGCCGTGTCATACGTCAACTGATACATGAAATCGAGTTCCGGCATTTGTATACGTGAAAACCTGCCCTTAGGATGGGCTTTATGGAGGGAGTGCCTGAGCCGCATACCGGATGGACGTTCCTGACCAATCACGCCCGCGTACTGGCGGTCATCGCGGACAACCGCAACGCCCGGATCCGCGACATCGCGGCGCGCTGCCGGCTCACCGAACGCGCCGTCCAGAAGATCATTTCCGACCTCGAGCAGGACGGCTACCTGTCCCACGTCCGGGAAGGGCGCGGCAACACCTACCGGATCGAGCCCGGCAAGGTGCTGCGCCACCCGGCCGAGGCGGGTCTGACCGTGGCATCCCTGCTCTCGCTGCTGGTCCAGGACGAGGTGGACCGCACCCGGCAACCCGAGCCCGGACCACGTGGGGCCTGACACCGGCAAAACGTCTCGGTCAAGTCGGGGCGAAGCAAACCTCATTGAGGCCGAGAGAGACGAAGGTCACGAATACGTATCGGACATTTAACGCTTCAATCTTCACACGAGGCACACAAGTTGGCTAGGTTGACGCCAGGCCGCACGATCGACTCCGGCGAACCCCGCCGGCCGCGCGGCCTCCGCCGAGTCCGTGGCACCAGTGGCACGGCCGGAGCCGGGGACCGTCCAGCCCCGGGGTGGACGCTCAACTGCCGGACAGCGCAGTGAGCTCGGGGCGTCCTGGTGACAGGACCGCCCGGATCCACCGCCCACTCGGCCGGCGGAGCACGGAAGGAGTACGTCTTCCATGGCGACGGATCGCACCACGCGCCCCGGGGGCACGGGTTCCGCACGCTTCGAGGACGCCGGCGAGCCGAGCCGCGCGGAGATCCAGCAGCGGATCAGCTCGCTCTACGACCGGGCCGAGACCGACAGCGGGACATTCAACGCCACCCGTGCCATGAAGAACGGCAACCGCCGGACCGTGACCTCCGTGGCCAACACCGCCCGCCGGGCGGCCGATCCGTCACTGGACGCCGTCGCCAAGCAGTGGTTCGACTCGGTGCGCACCCGGATCGGACCGACCACCCCCGCCACCCTGCCCGCCGACCGCCTGCCCGAGCGTCCGGCCCAGGCCTCGCGCCCGCAGCGGCCGGCCGGCTCGGACGCCGTAAGGGAGTTGGAGGGGGGCGGGCGGCCCGCGCTGGAGTCCGGCAGCCGGCTCGAACTGGAGGCGGGCGAGCGCCGGATGCCGGAGCTGACCGCGGGGCCCGTGGCCGCGCTGCCCGCGGTGCCCGCGCAGCGGCAGGAGGAGCCCAAGGCCCTGCTGCCCGCCCCCGCTGCCGCACCGGCCGCTCTCCCCGGGGCCGCTCCCGCGGCGCCGCAGACCTCGCTGCGGAACTCCAAGGAGCAGATCCGGCGCAAGCTCACGACGGCCCGTGAGGTGCTGGCCCGGGCCGTCGCACAGCCGGCGCCGTCCCTCCCGGCGATCGAGTCGCGGCCGGCCGAGCAGACCTGGGACACCGGCGAGCTGCCGGCCCAGCGGCCGACGACGGACACGTGGTCGGGGCAGCGGACGGACGGACGCGGCATCGACATGTCCGGGACGATGAACGCGACCACCCTCGCTCCGACCGCCGGATCCGGCCAGCCGGCCCTCATCTCTGCCCGCATGACCCCGGAGCCGGCCTCGCCCGCCCCCGTGACCATCCCCACGACGCCCGAACCGGTCCGGTCCGCACCCGTGGCCGGCTTCCCGGCACCCGAGACGGGCCTCCTCGCCGCCAGTTACGGCAGCCTGCTGGCGCCGACGCCCGCACCCGCCACGCCGCAAGCCACGCTGCCGGCCCCCGAGTTCACCCTCCCCGCCCCACCACTCCCCTTCCCCGCCGCCGAGTTCGCCGCTCCAGCCCCCGCTCCGGCGCCGGCGCCGATCCCTGCCGCTGCCCCCGCGCCGCAAGCCACGATTCCGGCCCCCGAGTTCACTCTCCCCACCCCCCAACTCCCCTTCCCCACCGCCGAGATCGCCGCTCCGGCTCCCTCCCCGGCTCCCCTGCCTGCCCCCGCCCCCGCGCCCCCACCTGCGCCCGCCGAGGTCACCGGCTACACCACCGGGCCCGCGTATCTCGGCAAGGCGGACAAGGCCCTCGCCTTCGCCCGGGCCCAGATCGGGCGGCCGTGCGTGTGGGGCGCGACGGGGCCCGGGGCGTACGACTGCTCCAGCCTCACCCAGGCCGCCTGGAAGGCGGCCGGCGTGACGCTGCCGCGGGCCGCCATCGACCAGGCCCAGGCCTTCACCCGCGTCGGCCTCGACGAGCTGCAACCCGGTGACCTCGTCTTCTTCCACGACGACCTCAGCCACACGGGACTGTGCTCGGGCAACGGCATGATGATCCACGCCCCGGGCCCCGGCGCGTACATCCGCGAGGAGTCGGTCCACAGCCTCGGAGAGGGCGCCCTGCGCGGCGCCGTGCGCCCCGCCTGAGCACCCGCCCGCTCCTTCTCGGGCCGTGGCCGGTAAGAGACGGTCCCGGTGCCCTTCGCGGCCGTCACACTGGCGTCCGGCCCGTGAAGGAGGGGTGGCCCGATGGGGGACGCGCAGGGGAGCGCACGCAAGGTCGACCGGGGGCGCGAACGGCCCGGCTGCCCGGTGAGCCGTGGGCCGGACGGGTCCTGGCAGGTCCACGGGTACGCGGCCGCCCGCGAGGTGCTGCGCAGTACGCAGACCGTGCAGGCCGGGCTCGGCATCGAGACGGTGGAGAAACTGCCGCCCCGGATCCGCCGTCCCGTGCTGTACCAGGACGGCGCCGAGCACCGGGAGCAGCGGCGGCAGACCGCACGGTTCTTCACGCCGCGCCGCGTGGACGAGCACTACCGCGAGCTGATGGTGCGGGTCGCGGACGAGCAGGTGGCGGCGCTACGGGCGGCCGGTACGGCCCAGTTGTCCGATCTGAGCTTCACCATGGCGATCGAGGTCGTGAGCGACATCATCGGCCTGCGGCACAGCCGTCCGGGCCTGAAGACCAGGCTGGAACGCTTCTTCCCCGAGGAGTTCGGCCGCCCGGGACTGACCAGTGCGCGGGGCCTGTACTGGCTGGTGCGCCAGAACGCGAACTGGCTCCGCATCCACCTCGCCGACGTGCGTCCCGCGATCCGCGCCCACCGCCGCCGCACACGCGACGACCTGATCTCCCACCTGCTGTCCCAAGGCTGCTCGGACGCGGAGATCCTCGGCGAGTGCCTGACGTACGCGGCGGCCGGCATGGTCACCACGCGTGAGTTCATCTGTGTCGCGGCCTGGCACCTGTTCACCGACCCGCAGCTCCTGGACCGGTACCGGGCGGCCGACGAGCCGGAGCGGCTCGGGCTGCTCCAGGAGATCCTGCGGCTGGAACCCGTCGTGGGACGGCTGTCGCGCCGGGCCACCGCGCCTCTGCGGATGCCCACGGCGGACGGCGAGGCCACGGTCGGCCCCGGTGAGCTGATCACCGTCTTCGTCGACGAGGCCAACGCCGACCCGGAGGTCGTGGGCCCCGACCCGCACCGGGTGCGTCCGGGCCGGGTTCCGGCGCTGGGGCCGAGCGCGGCCGGGCTCGCCTTCGGGGACGGCGCCCACCGCTGCCCGGGCGCCTCCGTCGCCGTACTGGAGGCGGACGTCCTGCTCGGCCGGCTCTTCGCGCTCGACGGTCTGCGCATGGCCGGGAAGCCGCGCGTGTCGTTCAAGGACGACATCGGCGGCTACGAGATCAGGGACCTGGTGGTGTCGGTGGCCGAGACGCGGTGAGACCTCAGCGGACCGCCGAGTTCGGACGCGCCTGCGCCCGCCTGGCGTTGTTGTAGACGCGCAGGAGGTGCTTCGAGACCGCGCACGGCACGGTGTCGAAGTGGCACTGGCGGCAGGTGCGGACGTGCTCCTCGTAGGTGGCACGGGCCTGTTGCAGGGCATCCTCAGGAGAGGTCATCGGGGGTCCTCCAGATGGAACGACGGTTGCGGGATCCGGTAGCTACTTGCGAGTAGCCACCCGAGGGTGAAAGTGGATCATGTTACTCACGGTAGTGGAAACTCGGATTCCGGCCGCTTCCGGAACCGCTCTTCCTCACACGGCGTGAACCGATCGGTGCGGGACCCCCGAGGGCCCGGGGAGGCCGTTGTGAGCGACCGTCAGGAATGCGAGGATGCGCGGGATCCGCTCACCACGACGGGAGGCCGGCTTGGGCAGCAGGGACGACGGACGGGGTGCGGCGGCGGTGTTCGACGCGCTGGGGTCCGTGTACGAGAAGGCGTTCGCGCACTCCGAGGCGCACCACCGGTCCCTGGAGTGGCTGCTCGGGCGCCTCGCGCCGGGCAGTCGGGTGCTGGACGTCGGCAGCGGCACGGGCCGGCCGACCGCCGCGACCCTGGTGGCGGCGGGCCACGACGTGCTGGGCGTCGACGTCTCCCCCGTGATGGTCGACCTCGCCGCACGGCAGGTGCCCGGGGCCACCTTCCGGTGCGTGGACGTACGGCGACTTGCGCTGGAAGAAGGCTCGTTCCACGCGGTCTGCGTCTACTTCTCGCTGCTCCAGATGGACCGGGCGGAACAGGCCGCTCTGCTCGGCCGGCTCGCGCGGGCGCTGGTGCCGGGAGGCAGCCTGGTGCTGGCCACGGTGCCGCTGGACGTCGAGGGCGTCGACGCCGTCTTCATGGGGCAGCCGGTGCGGGTCACCAGCTTCGCCGGTGAGGATCTCGTCGAGGTGGTGACCGGGGCCGGCCTGACGGTGCTGGCCGAGGAGAACGCGCTGTTCACCCCGGACCATCCCGAGGGCGGGCCCGAGCCCCATCTCTTCCTGTACTGCGGGCGGGAGTGACGGACCTCAGTCGTCGTAGCGCGCCGCGGTCGCCAGGACCAGCGCGGCCGCTCCCGTGCCGAGGAGCGCGCCGGCCACGACGTCGCCCGGGTAGTGCACGCCGGTGTGGACCCGGGAGTAGCCCACCGCGCAGGCGAGCAGACCCAGCGGGACGGCGCTGACCGGGAGGGTCGGGCCGACGGCGGCCGCGAAGGCGACCGCCGACGCGGTGTGCCCCGACGGGAAGGACGCGGAGTCCGGCATCGGCACGTGACGATGCGGGAACGGCGAGTCCACGGCGCGGTGCGGGCGCGGACGACGCACGAGCCGCTTGCCGAGCAGATTGGCGGTCGCCGAGGCCACCCCGATGGCGGCGACGCCGAGGGCGGCGGCGCGACGCGGCCGACCGCCGCGCAGGGCCAGCAGACCGGCGACCGCGAACGAGATCTTGGAGTGGTCCGCCGCCGCGGACAGCCGGCGCAGAGCGCTGTCCAGGGTGGGTGTCCTGGTCACGGTGACCGTCTCGTACAGGGCCTGGTCCAGGGTGGCGAGGTCGTGCACCAGATGCGGGGTGGACAGCTTCGGCCGGCGGTCAGACATCGTAGGCATCCTTGATCGTACGGGCATCGGGATGGCCGAGCGCGAGGCGGACGATGCGCCTCCAGTCGACCGTGGGTGGCGCGTAGGCGGCGCCGGGGCGGTGCCGGGGCACCCGCACCCGAAGCACGCTGGGCCGTACCGTGCACACGACCGGGGTGGGCAGTTCGAGGGCCTCGCCGTCGACGGCGACCGGGATGTGGTCCTGGTCGGCCTCCACGGTGACGCGCCGGGAGGTGAGCGAGGTGATCCCGCTGGCCCGTTCGCCGAGCAGCGCCAGTTCGGCGGCCTGGGCGGCGCCCTCCACGCGGACCCCGATGACGCCGAGCAGGCCCGTGTCCAGCCGGGGGCGGCGGCCGCCGCCGAGCGGGTCGGCGCGGGCGTAGGCGTTGTTGCTGACCAGGAGCGCCTGCGGGGCGTGCACGCGGGCGTCGTCGGTGCGGACGTCCAGGGTGGTGCCGCCGTCGCCCAGCAGCAGGTCGGGCAGGTGGTCGAGGGTGGTGGCGGCCTTCGCGTCGCGGTACTGCGGGTTCTGCACGATCTCCGCGTACGCGCCGAAGGAGACGGTGTTGACGAACGGCCGCCCGTCGACGTCGCCGAGGTCGACGCGGAATTCGACGCCGCTGACGAGGGCGTCGAGGCTGCGCACGGGGTCGGTGCGGTCCAGGCCGAGGTCCATGGCGAAGTGGTTGCGGGTGCCGGCGGCGATGACCATGAACGGCAGGTCGTGCTCCGCGGCCACCGCCGCCACCAGCGCCTGGGTGCCGTCGCCGCCCGCGACGCCGAGCAGGTCCGCACCGTCGGCGACGGCCCGCCGGGCCTCCGCGACGGGATCGGTGTAGGCGCCGTCGGTGCCCAGCAGGACCACCTTGGCGCCCAGCTCCTCCGCCCGCTCGACGAGGCCGTACTTCTCGACCTTCCCGCCGCCCGACTTCACGTTCATGATCAGGACCGGTCGGAGCGGCGGCAGTGCCTTGCGCCCGTGCATGCCCTTGGGGCGGCGCAGCGTGCGCAGTGCGGCGCGGGCCGCGGCCAGGGCGGCCGCCCAGAGCGCGACCGCGCCCACCGCGACCACCCACAGTCCCGACGCGGCGTACAGCACGAGCACCCCGACGGGCGCGGTGACGGCGAGCAGACCGCCCAGCAGCCTCGCCCCGCCCCGGTGCGCCAGCATCCACCACACGCCCGCCCCGGCCAGCGCGAGCCCGGCGAGTCCGGCGAGCAGGACCAGCCAGCCGCCGGATCCGGCGCCGCCCGCCACGACCGCGGCGCAGCCGGCGACCAGCAGCAGGGCGAGCCGCGCCCATCCGCGCGCGCGACTGACCACGCCGTACGGGCGGGCCGTGGCCCTGGTTCTCTTCGTAGGTGTCTTGTTCATCCTGCGCCCGCCATGCTGCGAGGTCCCCCTGTTCCGCCCAGACAGCGCCATGAGTCTCCCGCCTGCCCAGGACGCCCTGTGACCCCTGCGTCCATGGTCATGACGAGGGCTCCGCCCGGCATCCCGGGAGGCCGGTCGATCAATTGTCCATGCCGCAGCAATCGCTCGCGCCCGGGGTCCCGGCGGCGGTGTCGAGGCGACAGAAGCAGGACGCCTCCACGGGTACGTCCGTCAGCGCGGTCGCGAACTTCAGCTGCTGGGCGACGATCCGCGCCTCGCCCTCCTTGCCGAGCCGGAGGAGGCACTCGTGCAGGCCGTGCAGGGACCAGACGTTGCCGGGGTGCTGGGAGGGGCGCGGCAGCGTGTCGTCGAGGCCGAGGTCGGCGCGGTAGACGGCCTCGGCCTCCGCGACCCGCCCCTGCTCGAGGAGCAGGGCGCCGTACGCGTGGCGGGTGGGCTGCATCCAGCCCCAGGGTTCGTCGTAGGGAAGGTTGTCGTCGAGCTCGATCGACCGTTCCAGGGCGGTGAAGGCGGCCTCGTGGTCGCCCTTGCGGTACTCGAGTTCGCCTTCGAGCATCAGGGCGGCGATCGCGAGGATGTCGGCGCAGGTGTTGTTGAAGAGCATGCGGGTCGCCGGAACGCGGGCGACCGCCTCGTGGAACAGCGTTCGTTCCGCCTCGGCCTCCGGGATGCGGCCGGTCGCGGAGAGCGCGACGCCGCGGGCGTAGTGCCGCATCGCGGTGGTCATGCTGTAGAGCTCCGGATCGGCGGGCTCCGGGAGCTCCAGGACGTCGGCCCAGCGGCCGAAGCGGATCAGCACGTGCACACGCATGGCGAGGAAGGCCTCCAGCCAGTCCGCCATGGGCGGGCTCTCCACCCGCAGCAGCTCCTCCGGCAGGGACGCCTCCAGCCTGTCGGCGGCCTCCAGGGCGACCTGCGACTGGCCGAGGAACAGCGCACCGTAGATCTTGAAGTGGAGGTTGTGGGACCGGTACAGGGTGTAGAAGTTCATCGCCCCGGCCCGCTCGCGGTACTTCTCGTCGGCGGCGATCGCCCTCGTGTTGTCCGACACCACCGCGCGGTAGTCGCCGCACAGCACCTCCAGGTGCGAGGGCATGTGCTGCAGGTGCCCGGCGTCGGGCACCAGGTCGCGCAGCCGGTCGGCGGCCGGCAGGGCCGTCTCGGGGGACGGCGACATCTCCATCAGGTGGACGTACATGTGCAGGATCCCCGGATGCCATGCCCCGGCGGCCGTGGCGAGCGCCCGCTCGAGCACGGCCCGCGCCTCCCGGGTGCGCGCGCCCTCGGCGGGCTCGCCCGTGCGCAGGTCCCACAGCTGCCAGGGCGTCAGGTTCATCAGGGCGTCGGCGTACAGGGTGGCCACGTCGAGGTCGTCCGGGGCCAGTTCGTACACGGCGCGCATGGCGTCGGCGTAGGGCGCGTTCCACACCGAGCAGTCCTTCGCGGGCCGTCCCTGCGGGTAGCGGGCGCGCAGGGCGCCGATCAGGGCCCGTTCGACGGGGGTGGCGTCCGCGGCCTTGTCGTGGGCGAGCTCGACGGCCGCGTGGGCGCGCTCGACGGTCCCGGCCAGGTCCCGGTCGTCGAAGAACTCCCAGGGTTTGTTGTAGTTGGGGCCGAGTGCGTAGGCGATGCCCCAGTGGGCCATCGCGCAGTCGGGGTCGGCCCGGACGGCGGCCTCGAAACACGAGACCGCCTCCTCGTGGTGGAAGCCGTACGACCAGACCAGGCCCCGGTCGAACCAGCGTCGGGCCTCGGCCGAGGCTGTCGTGACGGGCCGGCCGTGGGTGCCGAGGTCGTAGTCGTACTCCATGTCTTCCATGGTGCTCCCCTGCTCGCGCGGCCGCCCGGTTGTCCGGTGCCGGTGTGGGGGGGGGGGGGGGGGGGCGGCCCGCCCCCCCCCCCCCCCACCCCCGGCCCGGGGGGGGGGGGGGGGGGGGGGGGGCGGGGGGGCCCGTGCCCGGCCCCCCCCCGCGACATATACCGCGCGTCCCGGTGGAGGAGGAGCTGGTCGCGTCCGGGTGCACCCGAACGTGCCCGGTTCCCTCGGCGGGAGCTCAGTACGGGCGCCTCGCGGTACGCCGCAGGAGGACGAAACCGCCGATCAACAGGAGCCCTCCGGCGGCCGCAGGCCACAGACTCGCGCCGGTGTCGGCCAGGCCGCCCTGCGCCTGGGGCGCGGGCACGGGCACGGTGTCGCCCGCGTCGGCCGGGGGCGGCGTCTGCTGCGGGGCCGTCGCGGCGGTGCCGGCGTCGCCCTCCGCGCCGGTGTCCGGGGCGGGCGCGGTCGGGGCCTGGGTCGACTTGGTCGTCGGCCTGGTGTCGGCGCGGGGTTCCGCGCTGACGGGAGTGTCGGCGGAACCGGCGTCGCCCGCGTTCGGCTGGCCCTGGGGCGCCTGGGGGTTCTGGGCGGGCGGCTGCTGCCGGCCGCCGTCCTGACCCTGGTCCTGGCCGCCTTGGCCCTGGCCGCCCCGGCCCTGGTTCTGGTCCTGGCCGCCCTGGTCCTGGCCTTGACCCTGGTTCTGCCCCTGGTCCTGACCCTGACCGCCGTCCTGGCCACCCTGGTCCTGACCCTGACCGCCGTCCTGGCCGTCCTGGCCACCCTGGTCCTGGCCCTGGTCGGCGCCGTCGCCGCCCGCACCGCCGCCGGCGCCTCCGCCGTTGTCACCGCCGGCGTCGCCGCCGTTGTCGCCCCCGCCGTTGTTGTCGCCGCCTCCGTTGTCGCCGCCGGCGCCGGAGCCCGCGCCGCAGGTGCGGCCCTCGTTGATGCAGTCGACCATCTCGTTCATCAGACCCTCGTCGAAGACGTTGATGAAGTCGCCGTGGTCGGTGACCGGCTTGTGCAGCTGCTCCGGGAAGGAGTCCACCGCGAACAGCGGGGTCGTACGGCCGCCGTCCTGCAGGCTCGGCGCGTCGACGTCGTAGACGATCCGCTGCACGAGCTGCGGGATGGCCTGGAAGCCGCCCGGGCAGCTGCCGTCGGCGGCGGCGAACGCCACGTGCGTGCGGTGGTTGGCGCTGTCGATGTTGGTGCCGTCCCAGCAGCTCTGGAAGCGGAAGGTGCGCACCACGTCGCTGCCGTCCGGGCAGAGCGGGTACTTGTCCTTCAGCTGCCGGTCCTCGAAGCCGGTGCAGCTCCAGGACGCGTTGGCGTTGGCGGTGCCGTTGACGAACGCCTTGGCGTCGCCGGTGATGATGCGCAGCAGCCGGGGCATGGCCGTGACCTTGGACCGCGGGTTGCCGACGAAGGTCAGGGTGACCTGCTTGGGGGTGACGATCTCACCGGCGTTGCCCTCGATGCCACCGCCGGGAGAGTTGGCGTCCTGCTCCTGGGTGCCGTTCTGCAGGCGCAGGACCGGCCAGTAGTACGAGGACTTGTCGCCCTGGTCCACACAGCTGGTGTCGCCGCCCGCGAGGTCCTCGTCGGAGGCGAAGGCGTCGTTGGCCTGGTTGCCGACGTAGTCGTGGAAGTGGTGGGCGCCGTTGGTGACGCCCGGGGCGACGATCACGTTGTCGGAGTTGAACACGCCGTTCTCGTTGACGCCGCAGCTGGAGGCGAAGGTGCCGCCGGAGGGGCCGGCGGCGGGGTCCGCGGCCTGCTGGGCGGGCTGGACGGTGGTGATGTCCACGAAGTCGGCGGCCACAGGACCGTTTCCGGCCTGGCCGCCGTTGCCCTGCTGGCCGTTGTCGCCCTGGCCGTTGTCGCCCTGGCCGTTGTCGCCCTGGCCGTCGTTCTGACCGGCTCCCTGGTCCTGGCCGCCGCCGTTCCCGGAGTTCGCCGCGCCGGCCTGGTCGTCGGCGGTGCGCAGGGTGCAGGCGGCGAGCTCCTCCAGGCCCTGCGGGCGGTCGCCGACGCGGTCGATGGCGACGGCGATGCGCTCGATCGTCGCGCCGCGCTTCTCCTTCAGCGGGTTCATCACCGCGTTGTCGGCGAAGCCGACGTCCTCGCGCACGGCCTGCGCGGAGTCCTGGAGTTGGCGGTAGGCGGCGGCGATCTGCTGGTCCAGCAGGGCGAGTTCGCGGTCGACCTCCGCGCCGGCCGCCTCCGGCACGTCGGTCAGCCGGGTGCCGACGTCGGGGCAGTCGATGGTGACGGAGCCCGACGTCCAGGGCCCACCCGCGTCGTCCTCGGTGGCGGAGGCGTAGACGTTCGCGGCCATGAGCCCTCCGCCGCCCAGCATCAGCGCGACCGCGGCGAAGGTCGCGCGCCGTCCGCCCGTCGGGCGCCTGCGCCTGTTGTGTCCCACGGGGTACTCCAAAACGTCGTCGGCGGCCAGGACATGAAAATCCCCCGGCCCTATACGCAGCCGGACACCGCGGCGTTCAACCGCCCCGCGAATTCACAGCAACCTCATAGGAGAACCTCGTCAAAGTGGCACCCTGCCCTGCGGCTTCGCGAGCATTTCGGGGGTCTGCTCCGGTTCCGCCTCGGGTGCGCGCCGGAACAGGATCCGCCGCCACCGGTCTCCCTGTCCGTGCAGCAGGCCGAGCACGACGGCGGCGGCGACGGCGATCAGGTGTTCGCGCCCGGCCAGGTTGGGCTTGGCGATCGACTCCCACACCATGGAGCCGCCGGTGAGGAAGAAGACGACCGGGGCGCGCCGGACCACCGAGAGGTAGGTGAAGAGCCCGACGACCGCCGCGGACGGTCCGGTGTCGAGCACCTCCCCCGCCTCGGGCGGCAGTCCGAACCCGAAGCGGTCCGGCCCCGCGGCGATCATCACCCGTGCCGTCAGGGTGCCGGCCAGCGTGGACGCGTAGGCGACCGCGAGGGTCCTGGCCCGGCCGAGGGTGACCTCGGACAGGGCGAACGCGAGGAACAGCTGGGTGATGCCCGCCCACACCGGCAGGTCGAGCGCCGGGACGTACAGAGAGACAGGGGTGCGCAGCAGGGCCAGCCACAGAGGCAGGTCGCCCTGGACGCCGCCCACGGCGCGCACCACGTCCGCACCGGCCGGCCGTTGCGCGAGGGCGTGGAAGAAGATCACGCCACCGCAGGCGACGAACGCCAGCAGCAGCCCCCCGGGACCGCGCCGGCGCAGCCGTCGTACAGGATCGACGACGATGGCGTGCCACTCGGCGCACAGCGTGCGCCCGACGAAGGCGGCCGCCCGGGCCGACGCGCCGGCCAGCCGTTTCCCGGTGTCGGCGCCATGACCGCGCCACTCGCTCCCGCCGTGACGCCGTTCCTGTGTTTGACCCACGATGCCCAAGGTCTCCCCAACCGCTCACCGCACACCTGGGTGTACGGCCCGATCCCGTGCCCGTGCGAACGGTGCGGCCGAGGGGGGCCGGACCGCACGCCGGGGTCACTCGCCCTGGTAGACGTCAGGACGGCCGTCGAGGATTACTCGGCCCGCCCGCGATCAGGCCGGACGCCGGAGCCGACGCGACGGGAGGGCCGCGTCGACACCGCGCTCGACGAGGAGTCCGTGCCGCTGAGGAAGCTCGCGTCCGGGCCGGGGAGGCAGGCCGTGGCGGCGGCGCTGTCGTCGGGGGTGCGGAGGGGCCGGAGGCCGTCGCGGTGTGGGCGGGTGTGGGCAAGGTCACGGGCTGCCGCGCCGGCCGGCCAAGGGCAGCCCACCACCCCCAGGCGTTCACCAGAACCTGACAGCCCGTCACGACCGCGTAACACCGGTGGGATAATCTCACCCTGTGGAACGCACTGACCAGCGGAATATGACACCGGCCGCGTTACGTCGCCAGGCCACCCGGACCGGCCCCGGAACCATGGGCCCTCGCACGTCACGGAAGCGTGCCGCGTGAGCGGACCGTCGCCCGTGGCGGCCCCACCCGCAGGCCCGCCCGCAGCCCCACCCGCGGTCGACCCCGTACCGGCCCTGCTGGCCGACGGTCTCCTCACCGAACGGCTCGCCCTCGCCGTGCCGGAGCGCACCCGGGTCGTCGTGGCGCGGTACGAGATCCCGCCGGGCGGTGAGCTGCCCTGGCACTACCACGAGGGACGGGTCGTCGCCGTGGTGACCGCCGGGACGCTCACCCGGACACTGGCGGACGGATCCGACTGCGTCACCCCCGCCGGGGAGTGCATCGTGGAGCCGGTGGGACCGCAGGGCGTGCACAAGGCGGAGAACCGGGGGACGGAGACCCTGTCCATCGTCGCCCTGTTCTTCCAGCCCGACGGCAGCCCGTTGTCCACGCGCGCGGCGGCGCCGGAGGCGGCCGTGCGCCGCTGAGGCGAGGGGCGGCGGTACCGCGGACGGGTGTCGGGCGCTCCTTGCTTGCATCGCACGGCGCCGCCGACGCGTATCCCGTGCTCCTCACCTCCACAGCTCACCGCTGTCGCACACCCGCGCCCCCATGTTCCGCTCCATCATCCGCAGCGCGGCGTCCGCGAGGTCGGCGTGGATGTGGGCCACGGCGTCCCTCGGGACGGTGACCCCGAGGTGACGGATGTGGGCGTCGAGGGCCGAGTACAGGACGCACTGCTCGGTGACCTGGCCGCACAGGACGAGCCGGTCGATGCCCTCCTGGTCGAGCAGGTAGGCCAGCGGCGTCTCGAAGAAGATCGAGTGGCGGGCCTTGACCACGAAGAGGGCGGTGTCGTCGGGCCGCAGCGGCTCGACGAGGTCCGCGTGCGGGCCGGCGAGGGCCGCCTCGAGGAGTTCGCCGTGGTGGGACCGCCACTGGCCGAAGTTGTCGTTGACGTAGACGACGGGGACGCCGGCCCGGCGCGCCCGGTCCAGGAGTGCGGCCGCCACCGGGACGACCCTGCGTGCCGACGGCAGGAGCAGGTCGGCGTCCGCGTGGTCGTACGTGTTGATCATGTCGATGACGATCAGTGCGGTCTTGCCCATGTCCGCATGGGTTCCCCCGGGCGCGCGGGGTTGACGGGGGGTCACTCGACCGCTCCGGGGAACGCCGGGGGCTGGTGCGGGTCCCGGCCGGCTTGACAGTGGGAGAAGTCGGCACCGGCCGGGAGCGGACGCTGGTCGCGGAGGACCCCGGCCGCTCCCCCACCGTAGGACGCTCGCGGCGGGTCCGCCCGGCGGGCGGGTGCGGCGGGTGACGACAGGCCGGTGGGCCCGGCCCGCGCATCGGGGC
>NZ_JBNCAQ010000025.1:0-19049 GCF_049808595.1 Streptomyces aurantiaciflavus
GGGGGGGGGGGGGGGGCCCCCCCCCCCCCCCCCCCCCCCGCCTTGCCGTGACTGGGCCGAACGGCCCGGACCGGTTTCTCCGTGCCCCGGTCCTGCCTCAGTTCGCCGCGGTGGCCTTCAGCGCGGCGACCGCCTCCTTCGCCGCCTTGATGGCGCCCGTGTTGATCACGTCCGTGCTGGGCGCCTTCTTCGACTCGAAGTCGCTGCCGTTGTAGGTGACGACCACCAGCGCGTTGGACACCCGGGCGAACACGGTGCCCTCACGGGTCTGCTGCTTGTCCTCGGTGGTCAGGTTCACCACCGAGTAGCCCTCGTCGCCCAGCCCCGGGACCGCCCCGCCGCCGCTCTTCTCCGCGATCCGCTCCTTGTACGAGGTCTGGGCCGCCTCGTCGGAGTCCATGAGCTCGAAGGAGATGTCGAGCCAGCGGTAGTCGTAGCCCTTGAGCGCGTTCCAGGAGCACGTGCGGCGCAGGGTGGTGTCCGTCGAGGGGATCTCCTTGCCCGCCGTCCTGGCGCCCGGCACCAGCGAGGAGACCGTCTTCGCGGCCACGCTCGTGCAGGGCGCGGGCGCGGCGGCGAACGTCTTCGACACCGCCGTGGAGGAGGGGGCGGACTCCGACGCGGACTGGGGCTTCGGCGTGTCCCGGGCCGCGGTGTCCTCCGTGGACGGCCCGGACGACAGCGCCCAGCCCGCGCAGGCGAGCACGACGACCGGGGACAGGCGCGCGGTGAGGGCGAGCGGCAGAGGCAGAGAGCGCACGGCGCACTTTCGTGGGGGATGGTGCGGACGGGGTCCGCGGTGCGGACAGGGACGCCAGTGTCACACGAGTCCCTGTGGGGCCGGAAGGGTGAACTCGCTCCGTGGTGGGGCGGTGACAGAAGCGGGGTCGGCACCGTGGCAGGGCGCCCCGCGCGCGTGTGATCATCGGGTCGGTCGCCGCAGACGTGAGGAGCCCCCGTGTTCACCACCCGACCCACGCTCCAGGGCACCTTCGGCATGGTGTCCTCCACGCACTGGCTCGCCTCGCAGTCGGCGATGGCCGTCCTGGAGGACGGCGGCAACGCCTACGACGCGGCCGTGGCCGGCGCCTTCGTGCTGCACGTCGTCGAACCCCACCTCAACGGACCCGCCGGCGAGGTGCCCGTCCTGCTCGCCCCGGCGGGCGGCGAGGTGCGGGTCCTGTGCGGACAGGGCGTCGCCCCGGCCGGCGCGACCGTCGCGCACTACCGGGGGCTCGGCCTGGACCTCGTGCCCGGCACCGGCCCGCTGGCCGCCGCCGTGCCGGGCGCGTTCGACGCCTGGATGCTGCTGCTGCGCGACCACGGCACCAAGTCCCTCGCCGACGTCCTGAAGTACGCCATCGGATACGCCGAGCACGGCCACGCGCCCGTGGAGAACGTCGGCGCGACCGTCGAGACCGTCCGCGAACTGTTCGAAACGGAGTGGACGTCGTCGGCGCGGGTGTACCTGCCCGGCGGGCAGGCCCCGAGCCCCGGCCGGCTGTTCCGCAACCCCGCCCTGGCCGCCACCTGGAAGCGGCTGCTCGCCGAGACCGCCGGCGCGGGGGAGAGGGAGGCGCGGATCGAGGCCGCGCGGGAGGTGTGGCGCAGCGGGTTCATCGCCGAGGCGCTGGTCCGGCAGGCACAGCGGCCCACCCTGGACACCAGCGGCGAGCGCCACACCGGCACTCTCACGGCCGCCGACCTCGCCGGCTGGTCCGCGAGCTACGAGGCGCCGGCGACGTACGACTGGAACGGCTGGACGGTGTGCAAGGCCGGCCCCTGGAGTCAGGGCCCGGCCTTCCTCCAGCAGCTCGCCCTGCTGCCGCCCGAGCTGCCCGCCCTCGGCTCCGCCGACTACCTCCACCTGCTGATCGAGGGCTGCAAGCTCGCCATGGCCGACCGGGAGGCCTGGTACGGGGACGCCGCCGAGGTGCCGCTGGCGGAGCTGCTCTCGGACGCCTACAACGCCGGGCGGCGGGCCCTCGTCGGCGACAGGGCGTCGCACGAACTGCGGCCGGGCAGTCCGGGCGGGCGCACGCCCCGGCTGAGCGCGCACGCGCGCGTGGTCGTGACGGACGAGCCCGGCTTCAGCCCGATGGGCGTCGGCGAGCCGACGGTCGCGAAGGCGCCGACCTCGCCGGTGCCGGGGGAGCCCGAGGTCACCGCCGAGGGGGGCACACGCGGCGACACCTGCCATCTCGACGTCGTCGACCGCTGGGGCAACATGGTCGCGGCCACGCCCAGCGGCGGCTGGCTGCAGTCCAACCCGGTCGTGCCCGAGCTGGGCTTCCCGCTGGGCACCCGGCTGCAGATGACCTGGCTGGAGGAGGGCCTGCCCAACTCGCTCACGCCCGGCCGCCGCCCCCGCACCACCCTCACCCCCTCGATCGCCCTGCGCGACGGGGCGCCGGTGTTGGCGTTCGGCACACCCGGCGGCGACCAGCAGGACCAGTGGCAGCTGCACTTCTTCCTGGCCGCCGCCCTCCGCGCGCGGGTGCGCGGCGGCCTCGACCTCCAGGGCGCCATCGACGCCCCCAACTGGCACAACGACAGCTTTCCCGGCTCCTTCTACCCGCGCGGCATGCGGCCGGGCAGCGCCACTGTCGAGGCCCGTACGGACCCCGGGGTCGTCGCGGAACTGGAGCGGCGGGGCCACCGGGTGACCGTGGGACCTCCCTGGTCGGAGGGCCGGCTCTGCGCGGTCGCCCGGGACCCGCTGACCGGGATCCTGTCGGCCGCCGCCAACCCGCGGGGCATGCAGGGATACGCGGTGGGACGGTGACCCCGCGCCCCGGTGTTCACGCCGATTCCACCCCGAGTGCACCGGCGGGGCGGGGATTGTCAGTGGGGCGTGCTCTCATGGAGGGCATGATCCAAGACACGGAAACCATCGAGGAGTTTCTCGCCCACCACTCGGCCGACGTGGAGGAGGCGGTGCGCAAGGCCGCCGCGGCCGAGATCATGCCCCGCTTCCGCCGGCTCGCCGCGCACCAGGTCGACCAGAAGGCCGGGCCCCACGACCTGGTCACCGACGCCGACCGTGGCGCCGAGCTGTTCCTCACCGACGCCCTCGGCGCCCTGCTGCCCGGCTCGGTCGTCGTCGGCGAGGAGGCGGTGCACGCCGATCCGGCGACGTACGAGGCGCTCCAGGGCGACGCCCCGGTGTGGATCGTCGACCCGGTCGACGGAACCCGGCAGTTCGTGCACGGCGACGAGGGCTTCTGCACGCTGGTCGCGCTCGCCCGGCACGGCGTCGTGCTCGCCTCATGGACCTACGCCCCGGCCCGCGACCAGCTCGCCAAGGCCGTCCGCGGGGCGGGCGCCTTCCTCGACGGCGAGCGGCTGTTCGCCGGCCCGCCCACGCCCGGCCGCGACCTGACGGTGGCCACCTCCCACCCCGACTACACCACCGACGAGCAGAAGCACGCCCTGCTGGGCCTGTGGGCGGACGGTGTCGCCCCGCGCGCGTGCGGCTCCGCCGGACTGGAGTACCTGGCCGTGGCCCGGGGCGAGTTGGACGCCACGGCCTTCTCCTGGGAAGCGGCCTGGGACCACGCGGCCGGCCTGCTGCTGGTCGAGGAGGCGGGCGGCGCCCACCTCACGCTCACCGGCGAGCCCTTCCGGATCACGGGGGGCAACACCCTGCCGTTCACGGCGGCCCGGGACGCGGCGACGGCCCGGCGGGTGGCGGGACTGCTGTCGGGGACGCGGCCCTGACGGCGTGGTGCTCGGAGGTCTCGCGCCCGGTGCCGCGGGGTCCGGTCCCCGAGGGTCGAGGCGCCTCGGCCCCGGGCCCCGAGACGTCGCCGACGCAGCCTTGAGACGCCTCGACACCGGGCGCCTTCCAGCCCCGTCCATGCAGCCCCGCGGCCGTCGGCCCAGGCGCCTCGGGACCTCGTCCACCAAGCCTTGAGCCACCGCCCCCGAGCCGCCTCGACACCACCGCGCCGCAAGTGCTGTCGGACCCCCGGCATATCCTGAACCCGGAGGCCAGCGGCTGACGAAGGGGTCCGACGTGCCGGTGCTTGACGTGGTCGTGGTGGGAGCGGGGCCGAACGGCCTGACCGCTGCCGTGGAGCTGGCCCGGCGCGGCTTCTCCGTGGCCCTCTTCGAGGCCCGGGACACCGTGGGCGGCGGAGCCCGCACCGAGGAGCTCACCCTCCCGGGATTCCGTCACGACCCCTGTTCCGCCGCGCACCCCCTGGGCATCAACTCGCCCGCCTTCCGCGCCCTGCCGCTGGAGCGCTACGGACTGCAGTGGCTGCACTCCGACCTGGCCATGGCGCACCCCTTCCTCGACGGCACCGCCGCCGTGCTGTCCCGCTCGGTCGCCGAGACGGCCGCCTCGTTCGGTCCCCGCGACGCGGGCGCCTACCGCAGGCTCGTCGAGCCGTTCCTGCCCCGGTGGGACACCCTGGCCCGGGACTTCATGTCGCTGCCGCTCACCACGCTGCCCCGCGACCCCGTCACCCTGGCCCGCTTCGGCCTTGTCGGCCTGCCCCCGTCCACCTGGCTCACCCGCCGCTTCCGCGACGAACCCGCCAAGACCCTCTTCGCCGGTCTCGTCGCCCACATCATGGCCCCGCTGGGCGGCTTCGCCACCAGCGCCATCGGCCTGGTCTTCGCCCTCGCCGCGCACGCCCGCGGCTGGCCCGTGGCCCGCGGCGGCTCCCAGGCCGTCTCCGACGCCCTCGCCGGCTACCTGACGGACCTCGGCGGCACCATCCACACCGACTACGAGGTCAAGCGCCTCGACGACCTGCCCCCGGCCCGCGCCTACGTCTTCGACACCTCGCCCACGGCCCTCGCCCGCATCGCCGGCCTCGGCCGCTTCTACGACGGCTACAAGTACGGCCCCGGCGTCTTCAAGATCGACTACGCGCTGGACGGTCCGGTCCCCTGGACCGCGCAGGAGGCGCACCGCGCCACCACGGTGCAGATCGGCGCCGACAGCGCGGAGATCGGCGCCGCCCTGCGCGCCGCCTCCCGCGAGGGCCGGGCACCCGAGCGGCCCTTCATGATCACGGTGCAGCCCGGCGTCGTCGACCCCACCCGCGCACCGGACGGCAAGCAGGTCTTCTGGGCGTACGCCCACGTCCCCAACGGCTGGACCGGCGACCTCACGGACGTCATCGAACGCCAACTGGAGCGCTTCGCCCCCGGCTTCCGCGACCGCGTCCTCGCCCGCGCGATCGCCGGCCCCGCCGAACTCGCCGCCCGCAACGCCAACTACGTCGGCGGCGACATCGGCTCCGGCGCGGCCTCCGGCCTCCAGCTCCTGCTGCGCCCCAGGCTCTCCCTGTTCCCGTACTCCACCCCGCACCCGGCCGTCTTCATCTGCTCCTCGGCCACCCCGCCCGGCCCGGGCGTCCACGGCATGTCCGGCCACAACGCGGCGAAAGCCGTGTGGCGGAGGCTGCGGCACTAGCACCCGCTCCCGCCGCCACGCACCGACGAGAGACCAGAGAGGCAGCCGTCATGACCACCATCACCCTCGTCCGGGGCGACATCACCGACCAGTCCGTGGACGCGGTCGTCAACGCCGCCAACTCCTCGCTGCTCGGCGGCGGAGGCGTCGACGGCGCCATCCACCGCCGCGGCGGGCCCGAGATCCTCGACGAGTGCCGCAAGCTCCGCGCCTCCCACTACGGGCGGGGCCTGCCCACCGGCCAGGCCGTCGCCACCACCGCCGGCGCCCTGGACGCGCGCTGGGTGATCCACACCGTCGGCCCCGTGTACAGCGCCACCGAGGACCGCTCCGACCTGCTGGCCTCCTGCTACCGCGAGTCGCTGCGCGTCGCCGACGCACTCGGCGCCCGCACCGTGGCGTTCCCCGCCGTCTCCGCCGGCATCTACGGCTGGCCGATGGACGACGCGGCCCGCATCGCGATCGAGACGGTACGGGCGACGCCGACGGCGGTGCAGGAGGCCAGGTTCGTCCTCTTCGACGAGCGGGCGTACACGGCGTTCGCCGACCGACTCGGCTGAGGGACAGGGCTCCAGGTGTATTGACCCCTAGCCGGCGCGTCCGGTCGGCAGGAGTTCGCGGATGTCGGCGGGCAGGGCGTCGGCGACCTTGCGCATCTCCTCCGGTGAGACAGCGGCGTCGAGAACCTCCAGCACCGCGGCGGAGTACTCGAGCGCCGTGTCCTCCGTCGTGCCGGCCCGGACCGCGACCCGGCCCGCGAACGTCGTCAGACCGAAGCGCTCTCCCACGCCCCTCGGCCGCTCGTACGACGCGGCGGAGGCGGTCGTCTCACGGATGTCCGCCGCCAGATGGTGGGGGAGCTGCGCGGCCAGGTGGTCGGCCAGTCCGGTCGGCAGCCGTTCCGCCAGGGTGCACAGCACCGACCGGGTCGCGCGCTCGGCGGATCCGCGATCCGGGAGGTGAGCGAGGGCCTGCACAGTGCCGATCATTTCGTCGTGCCGCATGGCCGAGGCTCCTTTCCGTGCTCTGCTGATGAGGTGGGCCCGGCTTGCGACCTCGCGCCGTCCTTGTCACGGCTGTAGGGCCCGGAGGAGGTCGTCCGCGCTGTCTGCCCGAGTACCCCGGCGGAAGACGGCACTGATGTCCTGGGCCAGTCCGAGACCGGAGCTCGCGCACCAGTCCCACCAGCGGTCCAGCGCGCCGGCGTCGAGCTGCTCGGCGGGTATCACCGCGGGCCAGCCGCAGGCGTGCGCCTGCGCCGTCACCTTCGCGCCGCCCTCGACCGGGTCGACGGTGAGCGCGGGGACCCCCGCGCGCAGGGCGAGCACCATGCCGTGCAGCCGGTCGGTGACCACCAGGTCGAGCCGGGAGAGCACCGACTCCAGCTGGGCGGGGGTCGCGCTCAGCCGCCAGTCGTGCACGTCGAGCCGGGTGTCCAGCTCCAGGCACGCACAGTCCCGGCCGGACAGCCAGCCGGTCACCTGTTCGGCGACCCGCTCGTGCCGTCGGCGTCCTCCGTACTCGTGCTGGCCGTGGGTGAGGATGACCCCGACGACGGGCCGGGCGGGCAGGGCGGGCGCGCGGGCCGCCAGGTCCGGGGTCGGCTCGGTGCCGGGGGCGTCCCGCGCCAGCACATGGTGGAAGCCGGTGACGGCCGGGCTCCCGGCGTCGACGACGGAGGTGCCCACGGCGATCCGCACACAGTGCGCGAACCGTCGGTGCAGTTCCTCGATGTGCGGCCCGTGCAGCGGACCGCAGACGAACACCAGGTGCGAGTAGTCCTCGGGGCGGACCTGCGCCAACGACGGCCCGGCGGGCCGGAAACCCGGACTCCAGGCGATGTCGTGAGCCAGGTTCGCCCGCCGCAGCACATCCCGCGTCCGCTCCAGCGCCAGCAGGTCCCCGGCGGTCGCCTCCCCCTCCAGGAAGCCGAACCACCCGGTCAGCAGGATCCGCGGCCGTTCTCCCACAGCGCCCCGGGTGCCCTGTCGGCCGTGCGGCAATCACCGGGGGACGGGCTCCGGCCGCGTCCGCCGAGAGCGGGGCGCCGGTCAGCCGGACGCGGGGTCGACGTGGAGCCGCACCTGGTCCTCCAGGCGTCGCAGGCTGGCGTCCAGGGCGTCGCGCACGGTCTCCTCGCCCGGGTCGTGGCTGTCGTCGAAGAACGACAGGTGCACCGTCACCTCGCTGGCCCCGCTGCCGATGCCGGCGACCTGGAGCCAGCCGGTGTAGCTCCCCTGGTCGCGGGTCCCCCATTCCAGGCGCATCTGGTCGCGCCGGGCGCGCAACAGGGCGGCGGTGTCCTCGTCGGTGCGGTCCTCGTGCACGGTGACGGCGGGCAGGTCCCCGGCGTCCACATGCAGGGCCTCCGGCAGCCAGCTGTCCAGCCGGTCGACGTCGGCGGCCTGCTCGAAGACGCGCTCGGGCTGTGCGGGCATCGTGCGTGAACGTTCGTACTCGGTCATCGCGGTACTGCTCCTCGGCTCGGTTCGTCGTCCGCGCCCGTTGCTCCTGGCCGGACGGGCCGGGTACCCAGCGGCCCGAGCCGTGAATCGGCCCGGCCTCCTCCGCACGCGTGCCCTGCTCCGGCTGGGTGTCTGCCCCGGCTGGGTGCCGCGCCCCGGCTGGGTGCCGCGCCCGGCTCGGTGCCGCGCCCCGGACCGGTTCACACCCCCGACAGCCGCCGTGTCACGACCGCACTGAGGATCCGCACGCCCTGGGTCGAGCCCGGTTCGATGCCGGTGAGTTCCCGCACCCGGCGCAGCCGGTAGTCCAGGGTGCGCGGGTGGATGTTGAGGGCTCGCGCCGCGGCACCGCGGTTCATGTCGCAGCCGTAGTAGGCGTCGAGGGTGACGACGAGGTCGGGGCCGGGGTTCAGCCGCCGGGCCACCGCCCGCAGCCACTCGTCGACGAACGGCACGTCCACGGCCGCGAGTTCGACGAAGACGTCCGCGAGGGCGTGCGGCCGCAGCCGCTCGGACGCCGGCCGCAGCGGGGCCGCCCTGCTGATCCGCCGGGCGCGACGGAGGGCGTCGCCGAGCTCGGCCCGTGCCCCGGTGGCGGTGCCCGCGGCGCAGGGACGGCCGAGGGACCGGGCGAAGTCCCGTAGGAGACCGGGTACGGCGGGAGGCAGCGGGGGTCCGGCGTCATCGGGGTCCAGGGGCACCAGGGCGATCAGCTCGCCGCCCCGGCCGCCGCCCTCCCGGCACCAGGTGACCGGCACCTGGTAGGTCTTCACCAGCGCCTCGATCTCGCTCGCCAGCTCACCATCGCCGGCGGGGCGGTCCGGCGCCCGGATCACCGTCACCGCGTAGTGCTCGGCCAGCCGCATTCCCACGACCGGGGCGAGTTCCGTCGCCGTGGCATCCGCGGCCAGCAACGACCTGGCCAGCAAAGCGACTTGTTCGACGTACGGCAGACGCCGCCGTATCACTTTCACGAACCCCTGGCTGTAGGCGCCGATGCCGCGCTCGCCCTGCGGCGCGAACCAGGCCATGATCCGCATGAGTTCCTCGACGTCACCGCCGCGCTGGGCTTCGGTCGCCTCGTTGATCTCGCGCAGCATGAGCGCCGTGTGGAGTTTCAGGACCCGCTGCCGTGACGCGAAGGACATGCCGGCGCCCGCCCGCACCTCGCCCATCGACGCGATGTGGGCGAGGTCGCCCTCGGTCAGCGCGCTGTTGTCCGGGGCCAGTTCGACCGTGCGGCGTCTGAGCCAGACCGCGTAGTCCAGCGTCTCGGCCCTGGCTCGCGGCCTCGTCTCCAGCGAGGCGAACTCCGGAATCTCGCGGACGTACGTCTCGACCTCGCGGCGGGCGTTGGCCGGCACCTGCCGGGCCAGCTCGGCGAAGAGGCTCCCCATGGATGTGAGCATGACATGCGGGATCTGTGGGGGACAGGTGAAAACCGGACTGTGTTCCTCCCCCGCGTGAACGGTCCACAGGGGAACGGGTGGCGGTTTTGTCACACTGCGCAAAGTTCCCGGACGGGGGCGCCCTCGTCGCCGGATTCGCTTGTGGGGCTGCGGTGGCGTGGGCTTAATGGATACCGCGTCGCGGCCCGCGGGAAATCACTTCACGAACCATTCCTGGCATTACTTCGCACAGAGAAACGTGCTGATCCGCGCGGAATTCGTCCAGGGAATTCATCCACGGAATTCACTCATGGAATCCATTCACGGGAGGGGAATCACTGATGAAATCGGGCGTCAGAAAGAGAATGGCGGCGGCGGCCGCGGTCCTGTCCGCCACGGCGGCCCTCGTCATCGGCACACCGGGCACCGGCTCAGCCGCCACCCCCAGCCTGCGGGCGTTCGGGATCAGCGGCGACGGCACCCTGATGGCGACGTTCACCACCGACCGGCCGCAGGTGCTCGACTGGGTCCGGGCCATCACCGGCTTCGTCGGCGACACCAGGATGGTCGGGATCGACTTCCGGGTGCAGGACGGCCTCATGTACGGCGTCGGCGACAAGGGCGGCATCTACACGATCAAAATCCCGTCGGGCACCACCGACGTGGTCGTCACCAAGGTCTCCCAGCTCCAGTTCCCGCTGAACGGGACCACCTTCGACATCGACTTCAACCCGGCGGCCGACCGGCTGCGCGTGATCAGCGACTACGGCCAGAACCTGCGGCACAACCTCAACGACCACACGACCATCTCGGATCTCCACCTCACCACCCCGCCGACCGAGGGGTCGACCCAGGGCGTCACCGCCGCCGCGTACACGAACAACGACCTCGACCCGACCACCGCGACCACGCTGTTCGACATCAACACCATCTCCGACCAGGTCGTCATCCAGTCGCCGGCCAACAACGGCACGCTCGCCCCGACCGGCAACCTCGGCGTCAACGCCGGTCTCAACGCCGGACTGGACATCTTCAGCTACCGGACCAACGGCAAGACCACCTCGGTCGCCGCCTTCGCCTCGCTCACCCCGAGCGGCGCCAGTACGCCGTCGCTCTACAGCATCAACCTCTTCACCGGCGAGTCGGCCCCCATCGGCCAGTTCCCGCTGAACATCACGGACCTGGCCATCACCATCTCCGGCAGCTGATCCCCCTTCCCACCAGCGCCTTCTCGCCGCGGCCCGCCCGCTCCCCACGGACCGCGGCGAGCGGCTGCCCGCCGGACACCGGACCGCCCGTCCACCACCCCGCTCACACCCGCCCGCCCCCCGCTGTGCGCCGGGCTTAACTCCCGGCGTCCGGTCGGGGAGACACCTGCGTAATGCGGACTTCGTACTGTCACCATGGCTCTCACCAGGCCGATCGTCAGAACGAAGGGGGCGCCCGTGGCCGTGCCGGACCCGCGGACCGACAGCACGACGAAGGTGCGCACGGTCTGCTCGTACTGCGGTGTCGGCTGTGGCATGGTCCTCGACATCGGCCCAGGACCCGACGGACGCCGTACGGTCCTGAAGGCATCCGGTGACAAGGAGCACCCCGCGAACCTCGGCCGGCTGTGCACCAAGGGCGCGACCACGGCCGAGATGCTCGCCGCACCGGGCCGGCTGACCACCGCCCTCGTCCGCGCGGACCGCGGGGAGGAACCGGAGCCGGTCCCCGTGGACACGGCGGTCGCCGAGACGGCCCGGCGGCTGCGGGCGATCGTCGACGAGCACGGGCCCGACGCGGTCGCCCTCTACGTCTCCGGCCAGATGAGCCTGGAGGCGCAGTACCTGGCGAACAAGCTGGTCAAGGGGTATCTGCGCAGCAACCAGATCGAGTCGAACTCCCGGCTGTGCATGGCGAGCGCCGGCACCGGCTACAAGCTGTCCCTCGGCGCCGACGGGCCGCCCGGCTCCTACGACGACCTCGACCAGGCGGATGTCTTCCTCGTCATCGGCTCCAACATGGCCGACTGCCACCCGATCCTCTTCCTGCGGATGATGGACCGCGTCAAGGCCGGCGCGAAGCTGATCGTCGTCGACCCGCGCCGCACCGCCACGGCCGCGAAGGCCGACCTGTTCCTCCAGGTCACGCCCGGTACGGACCTCGCTCTCCTCAACGGCCTGCTGCACCTGCTGCACGAGAACGGCCACACCGACCCCGACTTCGTCGCCGCGTACACCGAGGGCTGGGAGGCGATGCCCGAGTTCCTCGCCGACTACCCGCCCGCCACCGTCGCCGAGATCACCGGCATCCCCGAGGCCGACCTGCGCGAGGCCGCCCGGCTGATCGGCGAGGCGGGGGAGTGGACGAGCTGCTGGACGATGGGCCTCAACCAGTCCACGCACGGCACCTGGAACACCAACGCCCTGGTCAACCTGCACCTCGCCACCGGCAAGATCTGCCGGCCGGGCAGCGGGCCCTTCTCCCTGACCGGCCAGCCCAACGCCATGGGCGGGCGCGAGATGGGCTACATGGGCCCCGGACTCCCCGGCCAGCGGTCCGTCCTCGTCGACGCCGACCGCGCCTTCGTCGAGGAGCTGTGGGGGCTCGAGCCCGGCACCATCCGGGCCGACGGCGTCGGCAAGGGCACCGTCGAGATGTTCCGGAGGATGGCCGACGGCGAGATCAAGGCCTGCTGGATCATCTGCACCAACCCCGTCGCCTCCGTCGCCCACCGCAAGACCGTCATCGAGGGCCTGGAGGCCGCCGAGTTCGTCGTCGCCCAGGACGTCTTCGCCGACACCGAGACCAACGCGTACGCCGACGTCGTCCTGCCGGGCGCCCTGTGGACCGAGACCGAGGGCGTCCTCATCAACAGCGAACGCAACCTCACCCTCGCCCGGCCCGCCGTCGAGCCGCCCGGCGAGGCCACCGCCGACTGGCGCCTCATCGCCGCCGTCGCCCGCGCCATGGGCTACGAGGACGGCTTCTCCTACGACAGCGCCGAGCAGATCTTCGAGGAGATCAAGGGCGCCTACAACCCGCAGACCGGCTACGACCTGCGCGGAGTGACCTACGAGCGGCTGCGCGCCACCCCCGTCCAGTGGCCGGCCGCCACCGCCGACGGCCCCGCCCGCAACCCCGTCCGCTATGTCGACGCCGACGGCAGGCTCACCTTCCCCACCCCCAGCGGCCGTGCCGTCTTCCACGCCCGTCCGCACGTCCCGCCCGCCGAGATGCCGGACGACGACTACCCGTTCGTGCTGAACACGGGCCGCCTCCAGCACCAGTGGCACACCCTGACCAAGACCGCCAAGGTCGCCAAGCTCAACAAGCTCAACCCGCGCCCCTTCGTCGAGGTGCACCCGCGGGACGCGGCCGGGCTCGGGATCGCCGACGGCGACTCGGTTGAGGTCGCCTCGCGGCGCGGGCGGGCCGTGCTGCCGGCCGTCGTCACCGACCGGGTGCTGCCCGGCTCCTGTTTCGCGCCGTTCCACTGGAACGACCTGTTCGGCGAGTACCTCAGCGTCAACGCGGTGACCAGCGACGCCGTCGACCCGCTGTCCTTCCAGCCCGAGCTGAAGGTGTGCGCGGTGTCGCTGACGAAGGTGGCGACACCGGTGCGCCTGCAGGCCCCGGCGCAGGAGACGCCGGCCGTCGAGGCACCGGTGCTCGTCCCCACCGCCGTCCAGCCCTCCGCGGCCTCCGTCTTCGGCCTGGACCCCACTCCGCCGCCCGTCCTGACCGAGCGTGAACGGCAGTATCTGGTCGGCTTCCTCGCCGGCATCCCGGCCGGTGCCCCCGGCGTCCCGGTCCTGCCGCCGGACGCGCCCTTCAGCCCCGAACACGCCCTGTGGGTCAACGGCACCCTCGCCGGGATGTACTCCCGCACGGCCGCCGCCCCCCAGCAGCCCCCGGGGCGCCAGGTCGTGATCCTGTGGGCCTCGCAGACCGGCAACGCCGAGGACTTCGCCGCCGCCACCGCCGAGCGGCTCACCGCGGGCGGCCACACCGCCTCCCTCCTCGCCATGGACGAGGCCGACCCCGCCGCACTGCCCTCCGACGCCGACCTGCTGCTGATCACCAGCACCTTCGGCGACGGCGACGCCCCCGACAACGGCGCCGGCTTCTGGGCGGATCTCGCCGCACCCGGAGCCGGCCGCCTGGAAGGCCGCCGGTACGCCGTCCTCGCCTTCGGCGACTCCTCCTACGACGACTTCTGCGGGCACGGACGCCGGCTGGACCGCCGTATGGACGAGCTGGGGGCCGTACGGCTGGCGCCGCGCACGGACTGCGAGCCGGACTACGAACCGCAGGCAGAGGCCTGGCTGGAACAGGTGCTCATCGCGCTCAAGGAGGCCGAGGCGGCCGATGAGGCCGAAGAGGCCGAGGACAGCACCGCGCAGGCCGGGAAAACGACCTCCCTGGCCCTGGCCCCGGCCCCGGCGCCGCCGGCCGCCCCGGCGCGCCCCCGCCGGCCCGCCCCCGTCATCGCCGGCCTCGTCGGCAACCGGCTGCTGAGCCTGCCCGGCTCCGGCAAGGAGGTGCGCCGCTTCACCTTCGACACCCGCGACAGCGAGACCCCGCTCGTCTACGAGGCCGGCGACGCCCTCGGCGTGCGCCCCCTCAACTCCCCCGAGCTGGTGGCGGAGTGGCTGGCCGTCACCGGTCTCGACGCGCACACGCGCGTGCGGGTGAACGGGGTCGGTGAGGTCGGTTTCGGCGAGGCCCTGCTGCGGCACCTCGACATCACCCGCGTCAGCCCCGCCCTGCTGCGCTTCACCGCCGACCGCACCCGCGACCCGCGCGAACTGCGCAAACTGCTGCGCCCCGACAACAAGGGCGAGCTGGCCAAGTGGTCCTGGGGCCGTCAGGCCGTCGACGTGGCCGCCGAGTTCGGGATCCGGGCCGACGCCCAGGAGTGGGCCGAGGTGATGGGCCGGCTCCAGCCGCGCCTGTACTCGATATCGTCCAGCCCGCTGACCGACCCCCACCTCGTCTCGCTCACCGTCTCCGTGGTCCGCTACGAGAACCTGGCCGGCCGCCCCCGCCAGGGCGTCTGCTCGCCCTTCCTCGCCGACGCCGAGCCGGGCACCGAGGTGCCGGTGCACGTGCAGCGCTCCCCGCACTTCCGGCCGCCCGCCGACCCGGCGACCCCGATGGTGATGGTGGGTCCCGGCACCGGCGTGGCGCCGTTCGTCGGCTTCCTCCAGGAACGGCGGGCCCGCGGGCACCGGGCGCCCAACTGGCTTTTCTTCGGCGAGCAGCGCCGGGCGACCGACTTCTACTACGAGGAGGAGCTGACCGCGCTCCTGGCCGACGGCGGCCTCGCCCGGCTGGACACCGCCTTCTCCCGCGACCAGCGCGCCAAGGTCTATGTGCAGGACCGGATGCGCGAGCACGGCTCCCAGCTGTGGTCCTGGCTCCAGGACGGCGCCCGCTTCTACGTCTGCGGAGACGCCTCCCGCATGGCCAAGGACGTCGACCGGGCCCTGCACGACATCGCCGTCGTCCACGGCGGCCTGGACGAGGAGGAGGCCGCCGTGTACGTCAAGCAGCTCGCCTCCGAGAAGCGGTACGTGCGGGACGTGTACTGACGGCCGGTGACGGAAGTGAGCCAAGTGGCGTTGCGCCGAAGAGAGTTGATATTCGGCCATCGCGGCGCGTCCCTGTTCGATTTATCAACACTATCCGACAAGATCTGACGCACCCTCCGTCCGTGCAGCCGCACGGTTCGCCCCGAGGAAGGTCATGGTCATGTCGCATCCGCACGTGTCGTCCATGGACCGGCCGGACCGCCCCCAGCGGGCGGTCGTCAGCCGTCGTCGTCTCCTCGAGGGCTCTGCCGCCGTCCTCGGCGCGCTCGCCCTCTCCGCACCGTCCACCGCCCACCGGGCCGCCGCGGCCGACGGCACCGACGGCACCCCCGAGTGGAACGGCCACATCGACGTCTTCCGCCTCGGCGCCGAACCCCCGCACACCACACTCATGCCGTACGCGACCGTCGGCCAGGCCCTCGCCGCCGACCGGACCCGCTCCCCGTACCGGCTGAGCCTCGACGGCACCTGGAAGTTCGCCCACGCCGAGCGCCCCGACGACCGGGACCCCGACTTCCACCGCGCCGACCTCGACGACAGCGACTGGGACACCATCCCCGTCCCCTCCGCCTGGCAGCTGCACGGCTACGACCGCCCGATCTACATCAACATCACCTATCCGTGGTGGGGCCCCAACGGCCTGGGCGAGGACGCCCAGCCGCCGGCCGCCCCCACCCGCTACAACCCCGTGGGCCAGTACCGTCGCACCTTCACGGTCCCGCGCGACTGGGCGGGACGGCGGACCTTCCTCCACTTCGAAGGGGTCAAGTCCGCCCACTACGTCTGGATCAACGGGCAGCTGGTCGGCTACCACGAGGACTCCTACGACCCCGCCGAGTACGACATCACCCCCCACCTCAAGCCCGGCGCCAACCAGATCGCGGTGGAGGTCTACCGCTACTCCGACGGCGACTGGCTGGAGGACCAGGACATGATCCGGCTGAGCGGCATCTTCCGCTCGGTCTACCTGTACTCCACACCGGCCGTGCACCTGCGGGACTTCAAGCTGGAGACCCCGCTGAGCGACGACTACAAGGCGGCCGAGCTGTCGGTGACGGCGAGCGTGCGGGACTACGGAGCGGGGGAGGGCGGGGGATCCGGTAGCCGGTATACGGTCGACGCAATGCTGTACAACGCCGACGGCCACCCCGTCTGGTCCCGGCCCCTGCAGCAGACCCTCGACCTCGAAGCCGGCGGCGAGGCGACCGTCCGGGCCGCGAAATCCGTCCCCGCGCCCCGGCTCTGGTCGGCCGAGGACCCGTACCTCTACACCGCCGTCCTGCGCCTGCGCGACCCCGCGGGCAAGGTGATCGAAACCCTTTCCCACCGCGTCGGCCTGCGCGAGTTCGCCCTCAAGGACGGGCTGATGCGCATCAACGGCAAGCCGGTCTCCTTCCGGGGCACCAACCGGCACGAGATGCACCCGGTCCACGGCTCCGCCCTCACCCGCGCGGACATGGTGCGGGACATCGAGATCATCAAACGGCTGAACATCAACACCGTCCGCACCTCCCACTACCCCAACAACCCGCTGTGGCTCGAACTCGCCGACGAGTACGGCCTGTACCTCGTGGACGAGACCAACCTCGAAACGCACGGCATCAGGAACGAGTACCCCGGCAACCACGCCGAGTGGACGACGGCGTGCGTGGCCCGCGCCCAGAACATGGTCCACCGCGACAAGAACCACGCCTCGGTGGTCATCTGGTCCCTCGGCAACGAGGCGGGCGGCGGCAGCACGTTCAACGCCATGTACGACTGGATCCGCTCCTACGACACCACCCGCGTCATCCAGTACGAGGGCGACGACCGCCCGGGGATCAGCGACATCCGCTCCGAGATGTACGACAGCCCCTCCCGCGTCGAGGCACGGGCGAAGGACACCACCGACACCCGGCCGTACGTCATGATCGAGTACTCCCACGGGATGGGGAACTCCAACGGCAACTTCAAGAAGTACTGGGACCTCGTCCGCCGCTACCCCGTCCTGCAGGGCGGCTGGATCTGGGACTTCGTCGACCAGGCCCTCAGCTGGCCCACCCCCACCCGCAAGCTGCTCACCGAGTCCGGGCCGGCGAAGCTCCACGGCGAGATCATCGCCCCCAGCGGCACCTTCACCCGCGACAAGGGCGTCTGTGGCGGCACCGTCTTCGCCCGCGACACGCGCCTCGACCTCACCGGCTCCCTCACCCTCGAAGCCTGGGTGACCCCCCATGTCACCGGCTACCACCAGCCGATCCTCGCCAAGGGCGACACCCAGTACGCCCTGAAACAGACCAACAGGACCCTGGAGTTCTTCATCCACGGCGGCGGCCAGTGGATCACCGCGAGCTGGGCACTGCCGGACGACTGGACCGGCCGCGAACACCACGTCGCGGGCGTCTTCGACGCGGACACCGGCACCCTCACCCTCCACGTCGACGGCTCGGTGCGCGCCACCCGGACCACCACCCGGCGCCCCGGCAACAACACCGCCTCCCTGTCCCTCGCCACCGACGTCGACAACCCGACCCGGGAGTTCAGCGGCACCGTCCGCCGGGCACGCGTGTACGCCCGCGCGCTGAGCGCCGCCGAGCTGGCCTCCGACAGCCGGGGCCCCGGCGACGAGGGCGTACGGTTCTGGTTCGACGCCGCCACCGTCGGCCTCACCGAGAAACGGCCCCGCGACAAGACGTTCTACGCCTACGGCGGCGACTGGGCCGACAACCCCAACGACGGGGCCTTCTCCGGGGACGGCATCGTCACCGCCGACCGAGGGCCCACCGGCAAGTCCGCCGAGGTCAAGCAGATCTACCAGGCAGTCGACGCGGCACCGGCCTCCGGGGGCGGCCCGCTCGCCCCCGGAGGGGCCGTCACCCTCACCAACGAGTACCTCTTCACCAACCTCCGTGAGTTCGACGGACGGTGGGAGCTCGTCGGCGACGGGAAGGTGGTGCAGCGCGGACGGCTGAGCCGTGCCCAGCTGGACGTGGCACCGCTGTCGAGCAAGGACATCGTCGTGCCGTTCAGGGTGCCGGGCGACCCGGCGCCCGGCGCCGAGTACTTCCTCCAGCTCTCCTTCACGACCAGACAGACCACGAAGTGGGCGAAGGCCGGCTTCGAGGTGGCCAAGCAGCAGATCGCCGTCGACGCCGGCAGCCCCGCCGTCACGCCCGTGGCACTGGCCGGCGTCCCCGCGCTCCGCCACCGGGACGGCGACACGTCGGTCACCGTCACCGGCAAGGGCTTCTCGGTCACCGTCGACAAGAAGTCCGGCCTCATCACGCGGTACGAGGCCGACGGCGCCCCCCTGATCTCCTCCGGCCCGGCCCCCAACTTCTGGCGGGCCCCCACCGACAACGACCGGGGCAACGGCCAGCACACCCGCAACCAGACCTGGCGCGACGCCGGCGCGAACCGTGCCGTCACCGACGTGAGCGTGCGGGCGCTGCGCGACCGGGCCGTCGAGATCAAGGTCGCCGGCACGCTGCCCACGACGACGCAATCGACGTACACCACCACCTACACCGTTTTCGGAAACGGCGAGATCAAGGTCGACAACACCCTGCACCCGGGTGCCGCGAGCCTGCCGTACATCCCCGAGGTCGGCACCCTGCTGTTCCTGCCGGCGCGCCTCGAGCACCTGCACTACTACGGCCGCGGCCCCGAGGAGAACCACTGGGACCGCAACAACGCCACCGACGTGGGCCTGTACTCCGGCACCGTCACCGGGCAGTGGACCTCCTATCTGCGCCCCCAGGAGAACGGCAACAAGACCGACGTCCGCTGGGTCGCCCTCACCGACCGCCACGGCCGCGGGCTGCTCGTCTCCGGTGAGCCCCTGCTGGAGGTGAACGCCTCGCACTTCACCCCCGAGGACCTGTCGGTCGGCGCCCGCCACGACTACCAGCTCACCCCGCGCCCCGAGGTCGTCCTGCGCCTGAGCCACCGGCAGATGGGCGTCGGCGGCGACAACAGCTGGGGCGCGCACACCCACGACGAGTACAAGCTGTTCGCCGACCGCGACTACGCCTACACCTACCGGCTGCGCCCGTTGAAGGACGTCGACGAGGCGACGCGGGCCTCACGACGGCCCACGGCAACGTCCGAGTAACCGGTTCCACAAGCGGGCACGGTCACCCCTCGGTGACCGTGCCCGCCCCTTTCTGCCCGGCCGGCGCGGGCCCGCCGCGGTCCGCCTCCA